>DUPT01000041.1 GCA_012838225.1 Tissierellia bacterium | reverse complement strand
CGATCGCTTCTTCAAGGTGGGCGATGAGATCAACTACACGGTGGAGGTCGTAAACACCGGACAGGTCGACATTGAAGATCTGGTGATCGAGGACACGCTGGTACCGTTTGAAGACATGACACTCGTAGAGAGCCTGGACGATGACGGTGTACTGCAGGTCGGAGAGACCTGGACCTTGACCTACACCTATATTATTACCGAAGACGATGTGGCAGCGGGTGAGGTGCTAAACGTTGTGACCGTATCGGATCCGGAGAATCCGGAGGAGCCGATCGACGACGAAGAGCCAATCTATAAACCCAGCTACACGGTCGAGAAGACGTCGGATACTAAAGACTACGCTGCTGTCGGCGATGAGATCGACTACACCATTGAGGTGGTCAACACCGGTGAGGTCGCGATCGAAGATCTGGTGATCGAGGATACGCTGGTACCGTTTGAAGACATGACGCTCGTGGAGAGCCTGGACGATGACGGTGTGCTGCAGGTCGGAGAGACCTGGACGCTGAGCTACACCTACACGGTCACAGAAGAAGACGTCGAGCGGGGACACGTACTCAATATCGCCACCGTAACCGATCCGGAGAACCCGGAGGAGCCGATCGAGGACGAAGAAGAGATACCGCTCGAAGAGCTGCCCGGTTGGACGGTCGAAAAGACGTCGGAAGAAACCAGCTTTGAAAAAGTCGGTGATGAACTCCACTACACCGTCGTGGTCAAAAACACCGGCAATGTCACGATCAACGATCTGATCATCGAAGACACGCTGGTAGCATTTGAAGACATGACACTGGTCGAATCGAAGATTCAAGACGGCCATCTGCAGATCGGTGAAGTCTGGACCTTGACCTACACCTATGAGGTCACACAAGAAGATATCGAGCGGGGCCATGTGTTGAATGTGGCCAGGGCGATGAGTCCTGAATATCCGGATAACGAGTTTGAAGACGAACACAAAGTCACTTACAAGAGTCCGAAGATCGACATCACAGTCAACAAGAAATGGGTTGGCGGACCGGCAGAAAAACCGGCCATCCACGTACAACTGTTACGCGATGGCAAGCCCTATGGCGATAAGGTCAAGCTGCATGGCACAACGACTTATACTTGGAAAGACTTGGATCAGACGGATGGAAACGGTAAAGCCTATGTCTACACAGTAGAAGAAGTGACCGTACCAAATTCCTATAAAGTAAGCTATAGCAAAGATACTCTGACGATCACGAATACTTGGAAGAAGGAAGGCTTACCTTCGACCGGCGTCGGATCGAATATCCCGCTGTTGTTTACCGGGTTTGGTCTGTTGATGGTGACCGGCTATCTCGGAATCAAACGAAAGAGACAAGAAGACAAGTAATACCCTGATGACACGGTAGCTCCGGCTACCGTGTCTTTTTTGTCGAAATGGGTATAAGAGACTATCTACATCCAAGTGGAGGTCTTCATGAGAAAAGTCTCTCGGGCTCGTCGGTTGACGGCCTTTGCCTTGTTGATCGCATTGCAGATCATACTGACACGGTTTCTATCGATCCAGACGCCGGTGGTTCGGATCAGCTTCTTTTTTGTTCCAATCGCGATCTCGGCCATCTTGTTTGGTCCGTGGGTAGCCGGGATGCTGGCAGCGGTGGCTGATGTCATGGGGTTCTTTTTAAACCCGGTCGGGACCTTTCATCCCGGGTTTATCCTATCGGCCTTTTTGACCGGTGTCGTCTATGGTCTGTTCCTATACCGTAAAGAGGTGACGTGGCTTCGGATCGCTCTGGCGGCGTTGATGGTGTCACTTCTCATCAACCTCGGTCTGAACAGCCTCTGGCTGTCTCAGATCCTAGGGCAGGGTGTCTGGGGACTGATCATTGGCCGGGTGATAAAAGAAGCGGTGCTGTTTGTCGTTCAGATCCCGGTCATACTTGTTTCCTGGCAGGCCCTGAAGCGACCGCTTCGGCGCTATCAGACAGAGTAGAGATTCCTGAGTGCTCTTCGGAGCACTTTTATCATGTAAGTCAGAACTTATCAGTTATAATAGAAGCATTAGGATAGGAGGAAACATGGGAATCCTAAACTTCTTTCGAGAGAGAATCAATAAAGGGGAGCTTAAAAAGCTCGAAGATATCGCCGATCAGATCGAGGGGCTGGAGCAATCGATCCAGGCACTAAGTGATGCTGAGCTGCGATCGAAGACGGATGAATTTAAACAACGAATCGCTGACGGGGAATCCTTGGATGATCTGCTGCCGGAGGCATTTGCTGTTGTGCGTGAAGCCGCTATCCGCACCATCGGCCAACGGCCCTACCGGGTGCAGCTCATCGGCGGGATCGTTTTGCATCAGGGGCGGATCACCGAGATGAAGACCGGAGAAGGTAAGACGCTGGTGGCTACCATGCCGCTCTATTTGAATGCCCTTAGCGGTAAAGGGGCTCATCTCATCACGGTCAATGACTATCTGGCCCATATGCAGGGCCGGTGGATGGGTAAGATCTATGAGTTCCTGGGTCTAAGTGTTGGGATATTGACAAATGATGTGAAGGGTCCCGAGAGAAAGGATCAATACCTGGCCGATATCACCTATGGCACAAACAATGAGTTCGGCTTTGACTACCTTCGCGACAATATGGTGACCTATAAAGAGCAGCGGGTGCAAAGACCATTGCACTATGCCATCGTGGACGAGGTCGACTCGATCCTTATCGATGAAGCCCGGACACCGCTTATCATCAGTGGCCGCGGTCGCCAGACGGTCGATTATTATTCCTCGGCCAATCGGTTTGCCAACAGTCTGAGTGAAGATGATGTCATCATCGATGAGAAGCAAAAGACGATCGTGTTGACTGATGAGACCGGTATCCCGCAGGCCGAGGCGTTCTTTGGCATCGAGAACCTGGCGGATTCTGAGAATATGGAGATCTCACACCGGATCAATCAGGCCATCCGGGCCCGGTGGCTGATGAAACGAGACATCGACTACGTGGTGCGTGATGGTGAAGTGCTGATCGTGGATGAGTTTACCGGTCGGTTGATGGAGGGGCGCCGCTACTCGAACGGTCTGCATCAGGCGATCGAGGCCAAAGAAGGCATCGAGGTCAAAAACGAGACTCAGACCCTGGCCACCATCACCCTACAAAACTTCTTTCGGATGTATGATAAATTGGGCGGCATGACCGGTACGGCCAAGACCGAGGAGGAAGAGTTCCGCGAGATCTACAATATGGACGTCGTCGAGATCCCGACCAATATGCCGGTCGTTCGAGAGGACCTGCCGGATGTGGTCTACTCGAAGATGGAGTTTAAGTTTAAGGCCATTATTGAAGAGATCATTCGCCGCCATGAAACGGGCCAACCGCTTCTGGTCGGGACCATCTCGATCGAGGTCTCGGAGCTCTTAAGTCAGATGCTTCGACGTAGAGGCATCAAGCACGAGGTCCTCAATGCCAAGCAGCACGCCAAGGAAGCTGAGATCGTGGCTCAGGCCGGCCGCTTTGGGGCGGTCACCATCGCCACCAATATGGCCGGGCGGGGGACCGACATCATGCTTGGGGGGAATGTCGAGTTTTTGATCAAAAAGGAATTGAGAAAGCTCGGCTACGAAGAAGACATCATCGATAAGGCCTGGAGTCCGCTTGATTATGACGAGCCTGAAGTGATCGAGGCCAAGGCCAAGATCGAAGAGATCCGTGGGCCGATCGAGGCCGAGGTGGCTGAGGAAGCCGAGCGTGTCAGAGCGGTCGGCGGTCTTCACGTCCTTGGCACCGAGCGACACGAAGCTCGCCGGATCGACCTGCAGCTGAGAGGCCGCTCCGGTCGTCAGGGTGATCCCGGCTCATCCCAGTTCTACCTCTCACTCCAAGACGATCTGCTGCGGATCTTTATGAAAGAGGGGATCGCTGAGCAGATGATGCGGTTGGGGATGGACGAAAACGTACCGCTCCAGCATAAGATTTTGACCAATCAGATCGAGAGTGCCCAGAAGAAAGTCGAGGGCAATCACTATGGGACCAGACGCTATGTATTGCAGTATGACCAGGTGATGAATGAGCAGCGCAAGTATATCTACAGCGAACGCAATCGCGTGCTCGAAAACGACAATCTGCGTGAGCATATCCTGAACATGACCGACAGCCTGATCGAAGGAGCCGTCGAGCAATACACTGCCGGCAGCCGCTATTTTGAGGACTGGAATATCGAGGGACTGACTCGATACCTTCAGACGCTTTTTTTAAAGACCGATCCGTTTGAAGGGATCGATGAGATCACAAAAGACGATCTGATCGAACAGCTTCAATCACTGGCTCATGAGGCCTATGATGAAAAGGAAGCCGAGATCGGCGATGAGCAGATGAGGGAGCTGGAACGCTTTGTTCTACTACACACGGTCGATAATCACTGGATCGAACATATCGATGCCATGGATCAGCTCAAGCAAGGCATCGGACTGCGAGCCATCGGCCAGATCGATCCGGTGCGGGCCTATCAGACCGAAGGCTTTGATATGTACGAGGAGATGATCCAATCGATCACCGAAGAAACGGTCCGCTATATGTATAATGCCAAGATTCAAAAAGAACCGATCAAGCGAGAAGCCGTGGCTGAGATCACTGATGAAGCCGGTCCGGGAGCACCCGTCAGACAATCGGTCCGGACGGAGGCCAAGATCGGACGAAATGATCCATGTCCCTGCGGTAGTGGGAAAAAGTATAAACACTGTCACGGTAGAAACTGACAACAACCAAAAAAGCCCTCACGGGCTTTTTTTGATGTGTAGATAGTCTATCAGACGGCCATCAAGGTTAAATCACTTAACGATATGCATCTTTTCTGTGCCCTAAACTCAGAGCAAGAATGATTAGTTCGTCATCATGAAGATGACAAATCAGTCGATAGCCACCGATCCGGTATCGCCATAACCCTTTTTGATTGTCAACTAACGCCTTTCCTTTGTCTGTGGGATTTTCAGCTGCCATTAGATGTTTGCTTATCCACGATCGAATCATTCGTTGTGTGTAGTGATCCATCCTTTTCATAGGCCCTTCAAATCTAGGCATTGTTTCAACCCGAGACATCATTGGTCTAGCTCTTCCCAAAAATCCTCGATGGGGCGACTTTTTTGGCCGCTCTTAAGATACTCCTCATAGGCATCCTCGGCAATGGCAATATCGTATTCATCTTCAATCCGTTCAAAGAGTGCTTGCTTAAAAGCCTCACCCATAGAAATATCATGCAGCTTGGCATAACTGCTGGCCAGTTTTCTTTCCTCAGCAGTCAATCGAATAGAAAAGCTCATAACGCACCTCCTTTTCTTGTGATACATTGTACAAATGTTGATATAATTCAAGGACCGAAACATTCATGATCTGATTCATTATGCTATTGGAGTCGTTTTCTGGACTGTTTTATAGGCATTCGTTATAACATTCGGCTCGAGAGTGTTGGCACAATGGTATAATTGAGGACGAAAGGCAGGTAATTATGTTAAATGAACTTTGTCGGGCGGATTTACCCGAAGCGTTAGACCGCTGGTCCGCCATTAAGGAGTCTCTTTGACCCGGCTGGTGTGACAAAGCGTTTGAGTGAATTAGAAAAACTGATGATGGAGCCGGGGTTTTGGGATGATCAATCCAAGGCCGCTTCGGTCCAACGAGAAAACAAACTGTTGACGGATCGAATGGCCGACATCGCCGAGATGGACGATCTGATCGAGAACTGTCAATTGGTGTGTGAGCTGCAGGCCATCGGTGAAGCCACCGGAGAGGGTGAGGCATTGTTTTCCGAGATGCTTTCGAAGCTCGAAGTCCTCGAAGTTGATACCCTGTTGTCGGGTGAGTATGATAGTGCCAATGCTTTCTTATCGATCCAAGCCGGTACCGGGGGGCTCGATGCCCAGGACTGGGCTGAAATGCTGATGCGGATGTATCTGCGCTACTTTGACGATCAGGGCTGGTCCTCACGGATCCTTGAGCTGCAAGAAGACAGTGAGGCCGGCATCAAGCATGTGACGATCGAGGTCGAGGGAGAGTACGCCTTTGGTATGCTAAAGGCAGAGCACGGTGTCCACCGCTTGGTTCGGATCTCGCCCTATAATACCTCGGGCAAGCGTCAGACGTCGTTTGCGGCGGTCGAGGTGATGCCTGAGATCGATCAGGACCTGGCGGTCGAGATCTCGGATGATGATCTAAAGATCGATACCTTCCGCTCGGGCGGTCATGGCGGTCAATCGGTCAATACGACCGACTCGGCCGTTCGGATCACTCACTTACCGACCGGTATCGTGGTGAGCTGTCAGAATGAGCGCTCACAGCTCGATAATAAAAACTTTGCGCTGAGAGTGTTGCAGTCGAAGCTGTATGAGCTGCGGCTGCAAGAAGAAAACGAAAAGCTCCAGGGGATCAAGGGCGAATCAGCCGATAATACCTGGGGATCACAGATCAGGAGCTATGTGCTCCACCCCTACAATATGGTCAAGGATCACCGGACGAATGAAGAAACCGGCAATGTCGATGCGGTACTGGATGGGGAGATCGGTCCCTTTATCCAGGCCTACCTGAAGGAAAAACGATGAGACGTAACGATATCTACTGGCTCTTAGCCCTGGGGGCATTTCTGTTTGTGATGCTCTCTCCCTGGACCTCGGCTACCTTTTCTAGCCTGACCGCCGATCACCCCTACCTGATGGGCTTTATCAAGTTCTTCTTTTTGGCGAGCTTGGGTGAGCTGTTTGCGATCCGGTTGAATCGGGGAGACTATCATCTGCCGCCCTATCTATTGATCCGGGCGATCATCTGGGGGATCGTGGGTCTGATGGTCGTTTATACCTTTACGCTCTATTCAGGCGGGGTGAGTGCGCTGATGGCGGCGAAGATGCTGCCCAATGGGGGTAGATTCTTCCATGCGCTTATGACCTCGGCCTCCATGAACCTGACCTTTGCGCCGGCTTTTATGGCGGCTCATCGGATATCAGATAGGGTGCTTGATCGGCGGGCTGAGGCTAGGTTCGGTGTTCGAGCGGCGATCTCAGACATCGATTGGACGAACTTTTATAGCTTTGTTCTAGGGAAAACGGTGCCCTTCTTTTGGATACCGGCCCATACGATCACGTTTTTACTGCCACTGACCTATCGGGTACTGGTGGCGGCTATGCTATCGATCGCCCTGGGACTGATCCTGTCACTGGCGAAAGCAACCAAAAAGGAGAAGACTGTATGATACTGATCAAGAATGCCCGTGTGTTGACGATGGAAAAAGACACCGAAGACTACGAAGCGATCGATGTTTTGATCGATCAGGGAAAGATCAAACAACTCGGCAAGGTGACATCGAAGAAGGCCGAGGGGGTGGATGCCGAGGGCGCGATCCTGATGCCGGGCTTTATCGATGCCCACTGCCATCTAGGGATGTGGGAGGATGCCATCGGCTTTGAAGGAGCTGATGGGAATGAAATGACTGGCCCCATTAAGCCCGAGCTTCGGGCGATCGATGGGATCAACCCCAGGGATCGGACCTTCCAGGACGCCTTAAGTGGCGGTGTACTGGCCGTTTCGACCGGCCCCGGCAGCGCCAATGTCATGGGAGGCACCTTTGCCACCATTAAAACCGCCGGCGGACGGATCGATGATATGATCCTAAAAGAACCGTCTGCTATGAAGGTCGCCTTTGGGGAAAACCCCAAGCGGGTCTATTCCGGACAAAACAGCTCGCCCTCGACCCGGATGGCGACAGCGGCTGAGCTGCGACATGTGCTGTATAAGGCCAAGGATTATTTTGAGAAGAAGCAATCGAAGAAGAAGGATGACCAGCCGAAGTTTGATTTTCAGATGGAGGCACTCATGCCGGTGTTTGAGAAAAGGATCCCGCTTAAGGCCCATGCCCATCGGGTGGATGATATCTATACCGCCATCCGGATCGCCAAGGAATTTGATCTGGAGCTGACGCTGGATCATGTGACCGAGGGTCACTTGATGGTTGAGGATCTAAAAAAAGAGCAGGCCAAGTGTATTGTCGGCCCGAGCTTTGGTACCCGGACAAAGGTTGAACTCGAACATAAATCGTTTGAAACGGCCAAGGTATTGGTCGAGGCCGGCTTGGAGGTCGCCATCATGACCGACCATCCGGTGATCCCGATCGAACACCTCAATATGGCGGCGGCCTATTGTGTCAAGGTCGGGATGGATCACTATGACGCCCTGAAGGCTCTCACGATCAATCCGGCCCGCATCCTCGATGTGGCGGATCGGATCGGCTCGATCGCTGTCGGAAAGGACGCTGACCTGGTGCTTTGGAGCGGTGATCCGCTCGATGTCAAAGAAGAGGTCGTTTGGGCGATGGTCGATGGAGAGATCGTTTATCGCCGACCATGAATAACCGCCGGCAGGATATCCTAAAGATCGTCGCGATGGTGACGATGCTGATCGACCATATCGGCTTGCTGTTTTTTCCGGAGGAGCCGACCTTTCGCCTGATCGGCCGGGTGGCCTTTCCCTTGTATGCCTATTTTATAGCTCAGGGCTTTCGCTATACCCGGTCTAGGCCGCGCTATTTTCTTCGGCTGCTGCTGTTTGGACTGATTGCCCAGGTGCCCTTTGGTTGGCTCAATGAAGGGGCGATCTATGATCCGTGGCAGGTGAATCAGATTCCGATGCTGCTCTATGGCGCCCTGGTGCTGGTGGTATTGGAGCAGGGCAAGAAGGCTGGAAGTGGGCTACGAAAGTCCGTCTTTATCCTGGTGTCTTTGGTTTTGGCGTTTGTCCCGGAGTGGCTGATGGTCGAGATCCCGAAGCTCAGCCTTCACTACGGGACCTATGGGATCCTGCTCATCATGCTCTTCTACTGGTTTGATCGGCGCTGGCCGGAGCTGATCACCGGCTTTATTGGGCTGGCTTGGTTCTATCCCTATCGCTACTTTGCGCAGTGGTCGGGGCCTGAGGGTGATTTCTTCAGCTCTTGGACCAACTTTCGAGGCATCGCTCAGTACTATAAGCTGACGGCCTCCAGTTGGATCAGCTTTTCTCAGCTGTGGAATCAGAACAATGCCTTGTTCAGTCTGCCGATCATCTACCTGGCGCAGCAACTGCCGACGAAACTTCGACTCAACAAGTGGTTGGCCTATTGGTTCTATCCCGGTCATATCGCGCTGTTGGTCCTGATCTATCATCTCTTTGTGAAGTAGGCTTATGGAGTATCGTTCCCGTTCCCTAGAGGACACCAAACAATTGGCTCAGGCCATGGCCAAAAAGCGCCCTCCGATCATTTTGCTGGAGGGTGATTTGGGTGCCGGGAAAACCACCTTCACCCGTTTCTTTGCCGAGAGCCTGGGCATTACTGAACCGGTGACATCGCCCACCTTCTCGATCGTTAAGCACTACCCTGAGCCGGTATCGTTTGTCCATATGGATCTCTACCGGATCGAGGATGAGGAGGAGCTCTACCATATCGGGTTCGATGACTACCTGGATGCCGATCATGTATTGATCGAGTGGCCGGAGGTGGCCGGCGACCTACTGCCGGAGAATGCGCTACGACTGAGCATTCGCTTTGATGGAGATGAGCGGGTGTTTGAATGGGAGGAAGCAGATGATCCTGGCCTTTGATACGGCGACAAAGTTTTGCAGTGTGGCCCTCTATATCGGCGGTGAGTATTGGGAAAAGTCGGATCCGGCGCCCAATGGTCATGCCGCCCGGCTGATGCCGATGATCGATGAGATCCTACAAGAAGCCGGTCGAGCCATCCAACAGGTGGACGAGATCGTAGTCAGCCTGGGTCCCGGCTCCTTTACCGGTCTTAGGATTGGGATCTCGACCGCACTCGGTCTGGCCAGTGCGCTGGACATTCCGGTCTACGGCGTGTCAAGCCTTCAGGCCAGAAGCTACCTGAACGAGAAAACGGTCTGTCCGTTGATCGATGCCAGAAGAGACCGGGTCTATGCCGCCTGCTATGGAGATTTTCACTTTGAGGAAGCCAACCTGCCGTTTGAGGAGTTTCTTGAGGTGATACACAATCAATCAGTAGTTTTCACCGGTGAGGGGATCGAGGAATTTGCCGACCGAGCCGGTGTTCGGGTAGTCGAGAATACCCAGTACGCCAAGGGAGCCATCCAAGCCTACCTGGCGGGCGTGTATCGAACAGACATCACACCGCGCTATCTTCGGATGACTCAAGCCGAGGCTGAAGCCAAAGGAATCGACTCACCCTAGGGCAATGAGATGGAATAAAGGAAGCCTCTTCACGGAAAGTCTTAGACTACTGACGTGAAGAGGCTTTTACTTGATTGAATATAATGTTGTCTAGGTCTTTAGCTTAAAGTTTTTGGGGGCCAAGCGCTTCATCAGTTGGATGCCTCCGATAACATAGATGATCATGATCACTAAGACGATGAGATAGACCGGGGTGGGCAGGTTATTGGTGCGCCATAAGGCAAAGGTGATGATATAGATGACAAAGTTTATGCCGACCGTGAGGGGGCTCTTCACCTGCATGTTTTTGTTGTACGGCTGGAAGGTGTGATAGATGATCAGGTGGTGGAGGTTGAAGAAGATCGTCAGCACAATAAAGACAGCGTTCACGAGCAGGATATCCGGCCAGTGCTGCCGACCGCCAAAGATCAGGGCCCAGAGGGTAAACAGGGCGCAAAGCAGTAGCGTCGGAACGAGGCCCAGTGCCATCAGCTTTTTGAACCGGATCTTCAGGCTCTTCGTGACAGCCTCGGGTTCACGAAAGAACGAGTAGGGCAGCAGGTGATAGTCCATGTTCAAAAACAAGATCTTCGTGAAGCGTTCCCCATAGGAACCGATAAAGTAGAAGTAGTAGAAACTAAACTGCACCAGGGCCTTTGATAGGGTCGGGATCCGATCGGCCAAGCCATCCCGAAAGAAATAGCCGGTGATCATGGCGGCGCCAAAGGCCGCCAGGTAGGCCAGGCTTCGCCAGCGGCGTCCTCGGCGAAGGGTCGGTGAGTAGCGCTCAAAGAAAATCTGATGGAGGTAGTCGTAGTCCGTTAGACCCTCGAGTTTTTTGGCCGGGATGTCGAGGAGGATATCCTTGTCCTTCACCGCTCCGCCCATCTTTTGGACATCACCGACCGCCGCCAGTCGCTGCCTGATCTGCTCAAGGTTGATCTTATCGTTGGCCAAGCGGACATAGTCGGGAAAGCGCAGGATATAGCTCAGACTGATGAGTCCCAAGACGACGCTCACTCCAATGAAGATGGGGTGAAGGATAAAGCCGGCGAAACGGACATCAGGTAGTAGCAGGGGCAGGCCATAGGCTACGATGAGCGGGAGGAGGGCGTATACGATATTTTTGATCTCCGGCACCTGCGGATCATAGTCAAAGCGCTGATAAAGCTTTAGATTGATGGCTTCAAACAGCCAGCGATAAGCCAGGTGCAACACGCCCAGCAGCCAGACATTGAGTGTCCCGATGGGAAGGAAGATATTGAAGACCAGCAGGACAAGCGTCATGACAAGGCTTGTGTTTAGACCATGGATCAGTAGCTGGATCAGGTAGTACTGCTTCTCATCGATTCGGGAGAGCTTGACCAGCTCATAATCGATCAAGGCTCTGGGGGCTAGAAAAATCGGGTTGGGCAGTCTGGCCAGGAAGAGATTGAGGACCATAAAGAAGAACAGGCCATACTCGACCAGCCGTTCCGGTGTCGGTTCATGGTCTTTGATCGCTAAATAGAGCAGGCTTGGTAGCCCAAGCATGATGGCGATATAGGCCGTCTTTCCCAGGATGTTTTTCAGCTGACCAACGAATGCGCCTAACCAATAGATCAGATCCTTGCTCTCGGCTCGATACCAGCGATTCGGGATCTTCTTGCCTAGTAGCGGGATCTTTTGGAGAAAATAGATCAGGTAGTTGGCGCTTCGCATGGCCGCGTATTCGAGGATGAGAAGAAAGGTCCTAGGCATCGCTCAAGGCCTCGATGATGCTCTGCTCGAAGTCGGCCTGATGGAGCTTGGCGGGCTCCAGCTCACTTAGCTCGCCGTGGTGCAAAAAGACGATCCGGTCACACAGATCTCTTGCCAGATCCAACACATGAGTGCTTAGGAGCAGGATATGATCGGTCTTAAGGCGTCTGAGCCACTGCTTCATTTGAGCCGCCACGACGATATCAAGCGATGTCAATGGTTCATCGAGGAGGATGACCTTGGGTCGCTGGATAAAGAGCATCATCAGCATGACCTTATTCTTCATGCCGTGCGAGTAGTCCTTCATCAGGCGGTGACGGTCCTGCTCGCTTAGATCAAATTCATCAAACATCAAATCAAAGGCCACGTCCTTGCCCTGGGCTTCGGAGAAGAATTTGATGAATTCATAGGCAGTCAAAAAATCCGGGAGCAGCGGTTCTGAGAACAGCATCCCGACGTCTCGGCGCTGGAGTGGCTGGGTGATGCCATCGGTCTCGATCAGGATCTGGCCGCTATCGGCCGTCAGCTCGTGATAGATGATATGAAAGAGTGTCGTCTTACCGGCCCCATTGCGGCCGATCAGACCATGGATGATACC
This sequence comes from Tissierellia bacterium, assembly GCA_012838225.1. GTDB lineage: Bacteria > Bacillota > Clostridia > Peptostreptococcales > Acidaminobacteraceae > DUPT01. The sequence continues at coordinate 49,157 of DUPT01000041.1, read as the reverse complement.
GGCCTCAAAGGTCTCGGACGCACCCTTTAAGACAGACACATCTTTGAAGCTTTTATGGATGTCTTGGACGATCAGTTTCATGATTGTTCCCTCGGTCTGATTATATCATTCTGAATCAGAATTTCCTATGCTGTGGTATGATTAAAAACAGGAGTAACAGGCTATGAGCTATATTCTAGGTATTGAAACCAGTTGTGATGAAACGGCGGCCGCCGTCGTCGAGGATGGCCGGCACGTCTTAAGTAATATCGTTTATTCTCAGATCCCGATCCACCGGGCTTATGGCGGGGTCGTACCTGAGATCGCCTCACGTAAACACGTCGAGGTGATTCGTCATGTCGTCGAGACCGCCTTGGAGGAATCGGGCATATCACCAGATGAATTATCCGGGATCGCGGTCACCCAAGGACCAGGTCTGGTTGGACCACTACTGGTGGGACTGAGCTTTGCCAAGGCCTATAGCTTTGGACTGGGTATCCCGCTGCTGGGGGTCCACCATCTCGATGGCCATATCTGTGCCAACTATCTGGCCTTTTCCGACCTGACACCGCCCTTTTTGGCACTGATCGTATCGGGTGGCCATTCTCATTTCTATCATGTGACAGACTATGGCGAGTATGAATTGCTCGGTGGGACGCGAGATGACGCGCTGGGCGAGGCCTTTGATAAAGTGGCCCGGATGCTGGATCTGCCTTATCCCGGGGGACCGGAGGTGGAGAAGCTGGCCCTATTGGGTCAGGATCGCCATAACTTTCCGATGGCCCTGCTTGAAGAAGACTCCTTGGACTTCTCGTTCTCCGGCATGAAGAGTGCGATTCGAAATCATCTCCAGAAGCATCCGGCTGATACCGAAGCAGCTCGGGCTGATATCGCGCATTCGTTTCAGGAGCGGGCCTTCGATGTGGTCGAGACCAAGATCAAGCGGGCTATTCTTCAGACCGAGGCTAAGACCTTGGTCATTGCCGGCGGGGTGGCGGCCAATCAAAGACTCAGACAGCGCTTGTCATCGCTTGCGATCGATCTGCGGTTTCCGCCGCTTAAATACTGTACCGATAATGCGGCTATGATCGCTTCAAGCGGATATTATATGCTTCAATCCGAGAAACGTTCGCCTTTAACACTTAATGCCAAACCCAATTTATCGCTGGATAACTGTGGATAAGCTGTGGATAATGGGGATAACTTTTCGCTATTCCCACCATATCGGCCTTTTGAGGCTCAAGTAGTCCACAGAAGTGTCCACAAGCCGTCCTCGGATCGCTGAGAGGTCTGATCGTATGAAAATCAAAAACTTTCCGCTGATCGACAACACGTACTTTGGCGGAAATCAAGCCTGGATGAGAGAAAAAAGACATGCTGCCGGGGGCTGTGGGGTGATCGCTGCCGCCAATCTGGTCCACTACTACCGGGGCATTGAGACCGTGTCCAAAGACACCTATATGGTCGCAGTCGATAGCCTCTATCACTGGCTATCACCCCTTCATCTATTCAACCCCTTTGCCCCGGAGAATACCTTGGGGCTGCCGTTTTTTAAACAGTATATGCATCGGTTAGCTCAGTATCTGGAGATCTTTGACATCGACCGAGAGCCGGAGCTGTTTAGAGCAAACAGCTATTTAGCCGCCGAAGAGTTTATCCGGCGAAGCATCAGTCAAGCGGATCCGGTGATCGTGCTCCTGATCGGGCATCGCCGGCTCAAGCGCTACAACAATCACTATATGACGATCACCGGCTTTGAAGAAGACGGCTTTCTACTTCAGCTCTCGACCTGGGGAGCGGAGGAGAAGCTCCCGTTAAAGGAGCTTTACTTCGGCGCCACCATCTTTCGCTTAGGGAGGCTAAAAGCAGCATGAGTCATTATTTCTCTTCCGATCAGTCGACTTTGTCGGAGCCGTTTACGATCGATATCAGTTTTTTTGGCAAAAGCTATCCGTTTGTCAGTGATGCCGGTGTCTTTTCCAAGCGGCAGTTCGATTATGGCTCCCGGGTGATGCTCGAGGCGGTGATCGATCAGCTCTCAGGGAGAGTATTGGATCTGGGCTGCGGCTATGGACCGGTCGGAGTCCTGATCGGTCTGCACCGGCCGGTGGCTTTGACGATGGTCGATGTCAATCCCCGAGCGGTCGAATTGGCCAAGGCCAATGCCCTGGCCCATGGCGTAGCGGCGGATGTCATCGTGTCCGATGGCTTAGATAAGGTGAGCGGTGTTTTCGATCACATACTACTGAACCCGCCGATCCGGGCGGGCAAGGCCGTGATCTATCGCTTGTTTGAACAGGCCTATGAGCATCTGGCAGACGGGGCACAGCTGATCATCGTGATCCGAAAGAAGCAGGGCGCCGATTCAGCCAAACGAAAGCTGCAGGCAATCTACGACCGGGTCGAGACGATCGATCGTAGCGGCGGCTATCATGTGATCGTGGCCACCCGTTCAGCGCTTTCTGATCGGGATATGGCTGATCATGAGATAGGCCAGGATGATCATAAAGCCGGCGTAGACGATCGGTGATACCCGTTCAAACAGCAGTGATAGTGCCAGAAGCATGCCGCAGAGCGTGATCGGCACACCGACGAAATGGTCATCGATCGTACCGGTGACATTGTAGCGGGCCAAGCGCAGACCGCCGCACAGTACGTAGAGGACGGTGGCGATCGATCCGATCACCAGAAACTTGGGATGCGATGAGAACTTATAGATGAAAACGATCAGGGCCGGCGAGATGCCAAAGCTGATCAGATCACTCAGCGAGTCCAGCTGAACGCCAAGCTCCGAGGTGATGTTCATCCGACGAGCCACCATGCCATCAAACCGGTCGAATAGACCGGCCATCAGGATCAAGCTGACCGATAGGCTCAGTTGGCCGCTGGTGGCCATGATCAGGGCCAGGATCCCCAAGCCCATATTGGCTAGAGTAATGGCATTGGCCAGATTACGTGATAGAATTACTTTCATAAAACCCCCTATAAGGACATATGTTGAATTTATTATCGGTTCTACTTAAGCGCTTGACGCGCTCTAAATTGTCTAAAAGGATCATTCCCTGGTATGCCGGCTACTATCAGGTGGAGCTTGGTGAGCTGGATCGGCCGGTGAGAGACTTCCCCCATCTGGAGAGCTTTTTTACCCGCTGTCTGGTCGATGGGGCGCGGCCGTTTGAGCCGGCTGCTGATGTTGTGGTGTCGCCGGTCGATGGCCGGCTGTCGGTCGTGTCGGAGATCTCGCCTCAGGATCGGTTTGTGGTGAAGGGGAAAACCTATCGCTTGTCACGTCTGGTCGGTTCAGAGGCCAAGGCCGCGCCCTTCTATGGCGGCCGGATCCTGATCATCTACCTGAGTCCGGCTGATTATCACCGGATCCATCTGCCGCTGGCGGCTCGTGAGCTTGAGCACTACCGCTTGGGAGGCTTTTCCTGGCCGGTCAATGATTGGGGCCTGAAGTGGACCCGTGGGCTGGGTACGAACCACCGGCTGATCAGTCGGTTTGAGAGCCTCGGTGGTGAGTTTTTGATGATCAGTGTCGGGGCACTCAATGTCAATTCGATCGTGAGGCTGGCCAAGGATCAGGTCGATTATGTCAAGATGGAAAACTATGGCTACTTTTCCTTTGGTTCGACGATCATTTTGGTATTTCCGCCGGATCGGCTCGATCTGTACAGTGATACGCCCCGAGTGGTGCGAGCCGGTGAGAGTCTGGGTAGGATCATTCTATAATACACAAGTGACAATCTGCTTACTGAAGTCTTACTTTTCTATGACTTTTTTACGATCAGCCGGGGAGCTGGCGGGCAAAGCTTGCTTTGTCGGTATGGGTGAGAAATGGCGCTGCGATTCAATCGTCGGGTGTGGCTGTTTTTGATCGGTTCGTTTGTCCATGGCCTGGGTCAGGCCTTTATGTTCTTATTCCTCAACTTCTATCTCAAATCACTCGGTCTGCCGGATTCGGCGACCGGCTTGGTCAATGCCTTGCCGGCCTTTACGACGGCTGCTCTGAGTCTGCCGGCCGTCTATCTGTCGCGCCGGTTTGGTGAGGTCCGAACGATCAAGCTCGGCAGCCTGATGGGGCTCTTAGGCATCACGATCATTGCGCTGGCGGGTGGACCGCTGGTAGCACTGATCGGATCGTTCTTCCAGGGAGTTGGCAGTGCTTTTCTCATGGTTGCCAATTCACCGTTTATGGCCAAGGAGACGGATGATTCCAACCGGGTCCATCTGTTTTCGATCCAGATGGCGCTGATGACCGGGGCCGGCTTTCTAGGCAATGTCTGGGGAGGAAGGATCCCGGATTGGTACGCCGGTGCCATGAGGGTTTCTCCGGCTTCCCTGCCGGCCCTTCGGGCGGCCCTGATCGCGGCGGCGGTGTTTCAGCTGATCGGACTGATCGCGATCATGATGATCTCAAACGATGAAGTCGGCTCGGCCGTCACGAAACGTGTTCGTTTTACGGTCGAGAATAAGTCGCTTATGCTTCGACTGGTCGTACCGCAGATGCTGGTCGGCTTTGGGGCGGGACTGACCATCCCCTATCTAAATCTGTTTATCGAGGCTAAGTTTGCTATCGATTTTAAGACCCTCGGTTCACTCTTTGGCTGGACGTCGTTGGCGACGGCGGCCACGGTGTTGATCCAGCCGGCATTGGTCAAAAGACTGGGTCATTTAAAGACGGGGCTGGTGGTCGAGGCGTCGAGTCTGCCGTTTCTGGCGGTCTTAGCCTATTCGGGCTATCTGCCGATCGTGATCCTGGCGATGTTTACTCGGGGAGCGTTGATGAATGCCACGCAGCCGGCTTGGGGAAGCTATGCCATGGCCCATCTGTCCTTGTCTGATCGGCCGGCCTATACGGCCCTCAATAACCTCAGCTGGAATGTCACCTGGGCGATCGCAGCTTCAGTTTCAGGGGTATTTCGTCAGCTGATGGGCGATCAGCTTCGGGTGTCGGCGTTTCATTATTTATTTTTCGGCACGATGTTGGCCTATGCGGGCTCGATGGTGTTAAAATATATTTGGTTGTACCTGCCGGAAAAACGTGGGCTGGAGCAAAATCTAGAGGGGATCAATGATTAGTCGATTTCGTAAGTCACTGCGCATGTCGTGGAAGAATTTTGGGATGGCGGTCCTGGGCTGTCTGTTCTTTGCCGTCGGCACCAATGTCTTTATCGTGCCGCAAAACCTGTATAACGGTGGGGTCGTCGGGGTAGCGATGCTGATTCGAAGCCTGCTTGGGCTCGATGTCAATATCACGGCCATCAGCGGCTTTGATACCGCCGGTGTCATCTACTTTCTGCTGAATGTGCCGCTATTGATCCTGGCCTACCTGAGACTGGGGCGGGTGTTCTTCTATCGCACCATCACGATGACGGTGATCCTTACGGCCATGATGTCGTTGATCAAGGTCTATCCGGAGAAGCTCTTTCATGACCCGTTGACGGCAATCGTCGTCGCCGGTATCATCACCGGTCTTGGGGTCGGGATGATCCTGACGGGCGGGTTTTGTGCCGGCGGTCAGGATATCCTAGGGCTGTATTTTACTAAGACGAGAGCCAATTTCAGTGTCGGTCGTTTGACACTGATCTTTAACTCCGTCGTGTTTGGGCTGATGGCACTGACACATAATTTTGAGATTCTAGTCTATTCGCTCTTGCTTACGGCCATCCAATCGCTGGTGACCGATCGCTTCCATATGCAGAACATCACCGTGACGCTGATGATCTTTACCAAGGTGGCGGGGGTCGATCAGGCCATCATGAAAGAGTTTGGTCGCGGCGTTACCAATTGGGAGGGCTTTGGGGCCTATACCAAGGAGGGTTCGCTGATCCACTATACGGTCATCAATAAGTATGAACTAAACTATGTCACCCGATTGATCCGGCGGCTCGATCCGCACGCCTTTATCGTGATCCAAGAGGATAGCCGGGTGATCGGAAACTTTGAGAAACGGATCTAGACGGATCCCGAGATGATCGGACACGATCCATGGAGACAAGATGAAAGCTGATAGTATCTATGACAACATACGACAGAATATCGATGATGAGGGGCGCCTACCCTTTGATTTTTGGGCGGCTTCGCCGGAGGACAGCTTCACTTCACCGGGGGAGAACGATACGCTCCTGAGCCTGAGTGAAGAGTATGGGTCAGATCCTGTCGAAAGACTGCTCAAGCGCCATAAAAGGCAACCGGTCAGTGGTCCTGCCTTGTCAAAACAAGAAATCGAGCTGATCGATACGTTTGGCTGGGCTAGCGCCCAAGGGGTGGCGCCCGACCAAGCTGCGGCGCGAGAGCATCTGGTCGAAGTCCTGACAAAAAGCGGTGATGCCGATCAGGTGAAGCTGGCGATCTTGTCGTTGCCGATCCAATTGGAAGCGATCGATGAGGAGATAGAAGAGATCCTCTGGACACTTGGTCTGGCTGAGGACCTGACCTACTATGTACTAGACGCTGCCTTCTACCTACAGTTGGGCAACGATCAGATCTATTTTGACTATGCTAAGAGGCTGCACCACTATGGTCGGATCATGGCGTTTCAGTCGATGGATCGTATGAGTGAGCAACAGATAGATTGGATGATGCGCCAAGGCATTCCAGATACACCGGATATCTATGAGTTGTCTTACGATCTGCTCTACCTGATGGAAGTCAATGAGATGGTTCAGCGGGACACGCTAGACCCGATCTATTTTGATGGCATCCTCCGCCTGTTGGAGGGTGTGATGGCCAGTGACAACGAGAAGAAGCAACTCGATGGCTATCTCCATCTGGATACATTCATACGCCATCTACGGCGTCACGCCAGACGCCAGGTGCCAAAGCTTAAGCATCTGGAGACGTATTCCCGGTTGGTCGATTATTTTGAGGACTCGCCTATAGCCGATGCCGAGGTATTGGCCGATCGCTTTCGTCAGATGTATCGCCGGGTCGATTGGCGGCCGATGATCGAACAGGCGCTTGCCTCAGAGGAGGTTGAGGAAATGGACCTCGGGCTGATGGTATCCGAGCTCTTTGATGTCGACGACTCGGAGACGGTGTGGCGACTGATGCAGCAGAAGCCCTTAATCGGTGCCATTTATGCGGATAGGATCCTCAAGTTTCCGCAAAAGCGAGACCGGGTGATCGACTATTATGCCGAGCTTCTCTCATCGGATGAGTCATTTGGCAATTATTCGGTTTATTCGCTACTCCTCATGGAGCTCTACCGCTTTCCCGGTATGGGTATGAAGCTGATCGAGCAGGCCCTGAATGAGACGGATGATATCGCGGAGCGGGCTATGGAGGTGATCCTCCGATGGAGCCGCGATGAAGGGGAGTCGGTCGAAGTGCTTTATCCTGAGCTCTCGGCTCGGCTGGCTGAACGGATGAAGCGAGCCTCTCGGGAATTGACCAAGCGCTATCAGTGGCTACAAGACAAGGACCGAGCTAAGAGAAACTAGTCATACAAAAGACCGGCCTGATCGGAGTGATCAAGCCGGTTTGTTGTTTTATCGTTTGAGCAGGTTGCCAAAGATGCCGCGGTAGATGCTTCGTCCGATCTGAGTCCCGATCGAGCCCATGGTGTTTTTGACCATTCGCTCGAGCGGTGAGTCGCTCTTGGAGCGGCCCTTGAAGATATTTCCCAGGAAGGAGTCTTCTTTGGCCTTGGCGGCCTCGGCCGCTTCGAGCTCACGTTGCCGGGCGGCTTCGACTTCTTCGACCTTTCGGGCCAGGATCTCATAGGCCGACTCGGAGTCAAAGGTCCGCTCATACTTATTGAACAGGTGAGAGGCTCGGACATGGTTTTGGACGGTGATCTGATCGACCGGACCGATCTGCGAGGCCGGTGCCAGGATAAAGACCTTCTCGACCGGCGTCGGGATGCCCTTTTCATCCAGGGTCGAGACCAAGGCCTCCCCAATCTGCAGCTGCAGCAGCTCCTCGGCCACATCGAAGTCGGGATTGCCCCGGAAGCTGTCGGCCACGGCCTTGACGGCCCGTTGCTCGGCCGGCGTATAGGCTCTGAGGGCGTGCTGGATCTTAGCGCCTAATTGAGCCAGGACATTGTCCGGGATATCGCGCGGGTTTTGGGTGCAAAAGAACAGCCCCACGCCCTTGGACCGGATGAGCTTGACCACCTGTTCGATCCGCTCCAACAGGACCTTGGAGGCGTTTTGGAACAGCAGGTGGGCCTCTTCAAAGAAGAAGATGAGCTTGGGCAGCGGCTGATCGCCCACCTCCGGCAAGGCTTCGTAGAGCTCACTCAGGAGATAGAGGATAAAGGCTGAGTAGAGGTCGGGCGAGTGATAGATCTCACGGGCATCGAGGACATTGATGATGCCTTGGCCGTTGACATCGCGCTGCAGGAAGTCGCGGATATCGAGGGCCGGCTCCTGGAAGAATTCATGGGCGCCCTGTTGCTCGAGGACTAAGAGTTTTCGCTGGATGGCTCCGATCGATTGGCGCTGGAGATTTCCGTAGGCGGCCGAGAATTCTTTATTGTTTTCCGACACGAACGCCAGGATGGCTTGCAGATCTTTATAGTCTAACAGGAGGAGTTCTTGATCATCGGCGATCTTGAAGATGGCATACATCACGCCGGTCTGGGTGTCGTTTAGACCGAGCAGGCGCGAGAGAAGCAGCGGTCCCATTTCCGAGATGGTGGCTCGAAGCGGGATGCCGTTTTGCTTTAGAACGTCCCAGAAGTTGGCGCTGAAGGCCTGGAATTCCGGGGTCGGTGCACCGATGGCTTCGAGGCGCTCGGCCAGCTTGTCGTCCAGGCTGCCGGCTTGGACAAAGCCGGTCAGATCACCCTTTAGGTCGGTGATAAAGACCGGGATGCCCTGCTTAGCAAACTCTTCTGCCAAGAGCTTGATGGTGACGGTCTTTCCGGTACCGGTGGCACCGGCGACCAGGCCGTGGCGGTTGGCCATCGAGGCATCAAAGACCAAGGGAGTGCCGTCGGGGCGGATCGCAAAGTTCATCCTTCTTCCTCCTATAATACAAAGCCGATTTTTTGTTTGACGTCGTCTAGGGTAGTGGCCGCGATGTCACGGGCGCGCTCGGCGCCGCTCGTGTAGATGCCGGCCAGCTCGGCCGGATCAGCCAGCAGTTCGTAGATTCGTTTTTGAAGCGGTAGGATGACCGACAATGCGGCGTCGGTCGCTTCGTCCTTGAGGGCTTTATACCCCTTTCCCTCCAGCTCTTGCACCACCTGAGCGGTCGTTTTGTCCCGGATCAGGGCGATGATATTGAGCAGGTTTTTTACGCCCGGCTGCTCGTCATTGTATTGGATCAGGCCGACATTGTCGGTCACGGAGCGGGCGATCTTTCGCCGGATCACCTTTTCGTCATCGAGTAGGAAGATGATCCCGGCTTGGGCTTCGGCCGATTTACTCATCAGCTTGGTGGGGGTCTGGAGGTCGTAGATGCGGGCGCCAAAGGGTGAGGTATACGTCTTTGGGATGGTGAAGGTCTCGCCATAGGCATTGTTGAACCGGATGGCCAGGTCTCTCGTCAGCTCGACATGCTGCGACTGATCATCGCCCACCGGCACAAGATCAGCCTGATAGAGCAGGATGTCGGCTGCCATCAGGACCGGGTAGATGAACAGGCCGGCCGGGATCGAGTCGCCGTGGCGCTGACTCTTGTCCTTATACTGAGTCATACGGGAGAGCTCACCCATATAGCTGTTGCATGTCAGGATCCAGCTCAGCTCACTGTGCTCTTTGACATGAGACTGGATAAAGAAGGTGTTCTTTTTCGGGTCGACGCCCGAGGCGATATACATCGCCAGGTTTTGCAGGGTGCGATGGTGAAGCTGTTTGGAATCTTGTTTGACGGTGATGGCATGCAGGTCGACGATGCTGTAGATGGCATCGTATTCATCCTGGAGCTTGGCCCAGTTGCGCAGGGCTCCGAGATAGTTGCCCAGGGTCAGATCCCCCGAGGGTTGCACGCCGCTGAAGATTCTCTTTTTCATGTTTCCTCCCAATAAAAAACACCCTAAGTATAGGGCGCTGAATGCACGGTACCACCTATTTGGGTCTCGTTTTGGTAACGCTCACTTGAGCGAGTGATCTCGCGGGTCCATTCGGTTTGTTTACTCATCGGCCTCCCACCAGTAGCCGACTCTCTTTCGAGCAGGGACAAACGTACTCTGTCCGGTCTTCGATATTGGTTTTAGTATAGCATGTCGGAGCTGATTGTCAATTTAAGCGCTCGTTTTTCTTGCCGAGATGGCCGAAGAGGTTATAATGGAGAAAAAGATATCCTGGGGAGCGAGTATGACAAAAGACAATCATTATCAGCGACTGATCGATTTTCTCGCTTTGGCGCTGCTGGCGGTGGTGCCATTGGTGATGTTTCCCGATGGCAGCCGGTTTAATATAGCGATCTCGAAGTTCTACGCTTTGGCGGTATTGATGGTGATCTTTATCGGCGCCACGCTCTATCGCGGCCGGTTTGATTTTCAGTGGCAAGAGACGGAGAACAAATGGCTGCTGGCCTATGTCGGCTTGGTCGTGGTGTCGAGCGTGTTGGCGCTCGATCCGAAGCTGGCGGTCTTTGGGAGCGATGCCCGGCGAGACGGTCTGATCACCTTCAGCTTCTATCTCATGGCCTACCTGGTCGGGCGACGACTGCGGCTGAGAGAGGATGTGTTGGTTGGGGCGGTCCTGGGGTCACTGTTGGTGATCGATCTGTTTGGGCTGCTGCAGTTTTTTAAAATCGATCCGACTTTTCTTCGGCTCTATCCCGATTCCTGGCGGGGACTGGTGTTTTCGACCATGGGAAACCCCAATTTCCTGGGCTCCTATCTTACCCTGACACTGCCCTTCACCCTCTACAGCTATCTGTTTCGAAGCAAGTGGTATGGCTTGGTGATGTATGCGGTGAGCTATTTTACGCTGCTTGGCACCAGGACCAGGGGGTCGTGGATCGGGGCAATGGTCGGCTTTCTGATCATGATCTGGCTCTATTACCATCAGGCGAGCAATAAGTCATTGGCCAGGCGGCGGATCGTGGTGCTTATCATCTTGTCGGTGGTGTTATTCGGTCTGTTCATTCTGGCGACCGAGGGCACGATCCTGCAAAAGATCCTGGCGCTGTTTCTCGATGTCCATCTGATCCTGACCGATCCCGAGGAGGCCGATACCGCCGGGAGCAATCGGTTCTATATCTGGCGACTGAGTGTCGAGCTGATCAGGCAGCGGCCGATCTTTGGCGTCGGAGTGGAGAATATGTCGGTGGCGATGTTCCAGAACTTCCATGATCAGATCGTAGAAGACTGGGGGAGGTATCGCAACTGGGACAAGGCGCATAATGAGTACCTCAATATCGCGCTGGCCAGTGGGATCCCTTCACTTATCGCTTATTTGATGTTTGTGTGGACCATCATGAAAAAGGCCTATCGCCGGTTGAGGGAGTGCCCACGACTGATCCTGTTTTTTGCGGCCGCCGCCGGCTACCTGGTCCAGGCCTTTTTCAATATCCAGATGGTGCAGGTGTATTATTTCTTTATGGTGGTCCTGGGGATCCTAGGTTCACAAGGCATATGTCTTAGGGAGGAGTCGGCGTTTGGCGGAGTTGTGTATTCTGACCACGATGGTCATGGTCTATGATGGCAATAAGCGGTTGGTGATGGATCGGTTAAAGGAGGACTGGCCGGGACTGACCTTCCCGGGCGGAAAGGTCCGGCCGAAGGAGTCCTTTATGGAGGCGGCCATCCGTGAGGTCAAGGAGGAGACCGGGCTGACGGTGAGAAACCTGAAGCTGTGCGGCCTAAAGCAGTGGAAGAGCGATGAGCGCTACCTGGTCGTGTTCTTTAAGACCGATGACTTTGAAGGAGAAATAGTGAGCTCGCCCGAGGGCCCGGTGTTTTGGATCGAACGGCAAGACCTCGAAAACTATCAACTGGCGAATGATTTTGCCGATATGGTCAAGATCTTTGAATCGGATGAATTGACTGAGTTCTACTACTACCTCGAGGATGGGGAGTGGAAGTATCGTTTGCTCTAGGATCGAATAGTCCCAACCCTTATCGGTCGGGACTTTTTTCATGGGTCGATCAGATCCTCCCAGCTGACAAGTGTCACCGGATAATGGGCAGCCGCTTGCCTGAGACGGTCGCTAAAGCCTGAGCGGGAGAACAGGTAGAGGTGGCTTTGTTTTTGAGGATGGATGATCTTGGCCAGGTATTGTAGCTGTTCGAGGACCGCCACGCCGATCGGGGCGGTCTGATATTTGCACTCGGCCAGCAGGACGTGGTGGTCACTCAGCCCCAACACATCGACCTCGATCGATTGCTTCAGGTGAGGATCACTGCCCCACCACCGGCCAAAGCCTTGATAGAAGGCCGGCAACCTCGCCTGTTGCTGCAAAATGATCAGGTACTCTTTGGCTACTTCTTCGAAGACATGTCCAAAATATTCATTCAGGCGAGGCTTGATCGCTTCGTAGAAGACCTTTTCTCCCAGACCGTAGGCGATACTCGATACAGCCGGTGAGACGAAGGTATAGTAGAACCGGTAGAGCAGGTTTTTGACGGAGTAGAAGGGATGACCTTTCTTTTCGCCATAGGGAAGGTTTTTCTCGATCAGATCGAGCAGGATCAATTCATCTAAGTAGTGTGAAACTGAAGACGAGGTTTCCTGTAGCTTGGTGGCCATTTGATTCACTCGGGTCGCCCCTTGGGCGATCACTCGGATCAAGGAGTGATAGCCGGCCGGATTTCTCATTTCTTGGTTCATCAGAGAAGCCGGTTCATCAAACAACAGGCCGGTGGGAGTCAACAACTCTTTAATGATCGCCTGAGGATAGTTTTTATGACGAGCCAAGGCCTGCAAATAGTAAGGAGTGCCGCCGACACTCATATAGGCTTCCAGCTTGTCCTTGTCAGACCATCCGGGAAAAAAGGCCATGCTTTCTCGGTAGTTCATCTCCTGCAGCTTTAGCTGAGACGTTCGGCGGCCATAGAGCGGACTTTTTATCCCAAGCACTTGGTGCTCCATAAAGCTCATAGAGGAACCGCACAAGATGAGCATTAGCTTGGATTGCTGCATCGGGCCATCAGCCAGGTGCTGAAGGATCGAAGAGATGGCCGGATTTGATTCGGCCAGATAGGGAAACTCGTCAATCACAAGGATGAAGCGCTTGTGGTTGGCTTGTTCTATCAACCAGCCCAAGGCTTTATCCCAGCTTTCAAAGCGGCTGATCACTGAAGCCAACTCCGGGAAAGCATCGATCACCTGTGAGGAAAAGCGTTCGAGCGCTAGCGCATCTCGCTCTTGGACGGCGGAGAAAAATAAGGTGGGCTTATCCGATGTGAACTCGCGAAGCAAACGGGTCTTACCGACACGTCTTCGGCCGTAGACTACGACAAACTCAAACCGATCACTCTCATAGCTTGATTGCAGATGATTTAGCTCAAAATCTCTTCCGATGAACATAGCGGCCTCCTAAGCTAACAATAGCATGAAAAACAATTTAGTCAAGTACGTTTTACTGAAACACACTTGACTAAAGTATACTTGACTAATGTTTATTTGGCGTTATAGACGCTCTCCCTCGGGGGTGATGGTAACCTCGGCATAGGGTATGATAGCGCCCGATTGCGCGATGGCCTGTTTGACTGTTCGAGGCAGTCCGCCGCAGCATGGGACACTCATCCGAACGACCGTGACGCTGGAAATATCGTTTTGCCTAAAGATATCGGTCAGCTTCTGGAGATAGGCGCCGGTGTCATCGAGCTTGGGACAACCGATCAGGGCGACCCGTCCCTTCAGGAAGGTTTGGTGGAAGTCAGCGTAGGCGTAGGCGGTGCAGTCGGCGGCGATCAGCAGATTGGCGCCTTGGAGGAAGGGGGCATTGGCATTCATCAGGTGGAGCTGGACCGGCCATTGGCCGAGCTGTGAGGCCGGAGAGGCTTTAGTCGTCTCGCTTTTTTTAGCCAGGCTGTTTAACGGGACAAAGCTCTTCGCCTGTGAGCCGGCGCAGGAGCCGGCTCCCTTTAGAGCAAAATCCTTTCGGCTCTCATCAAAGGCGGCCGTTTCTTTTTCGACCAGTTGGATGGCATCGACCGGGCAATTGGGCAGACACATGCCTAAGCCGTCGCAGTAGGAATCAGTGATCAGCTGAGCCTTGCCATCGATCAGTTGGATCGCTCCTTGGTGGCAGGCTTTGGTGCATAGGCCGCAGCCGATGCAGCGGTCTTGATCTATTTCAATTACATTTCGTTTGATCATTTATGTACTCCTTGTCTTCTGTTGTTATTTTAGTCGATCGCTCGAGGTTTTTCAGTACCATTTGGTACAATGGGATAAATCAGACGAAAGAGGAACAATGAATAACGATTGGCTGTTTTGGATCGAGTCAAGGACCGAGGCGATCAAGGTCAGGCTGCCGCATACCATGGTGGAGCTGCCGCTCAATCACGTATCGGAGGCGTCCTATCAGGTGGTGGGCCACTATGAAAAAAGACTGCCCTACAGCGAGGCATTTGATGGCAAGCGGGTGTTTGTCCGGTTTGAAGCGATCGCTCATGTCGCCCGGGTCTATCTAAATGATCAGCTGCTAGTGACTCACTACGGCGGCTACAGCGCCTTTGAGGTGGAGCTAACGGAGCAGCTCAGACCGGGGGACAACGTGCTCTACGTTTTAGTCAGTGCCATGGAGAGCGAGAACCTGCCGCCCTTTGGCGGTGTCGTCGACTACCTGGCTCCGGGTGGGATCTACCGCGAGGTGGGGCTGATCGTTCGGGAGAGGAGCTACCTGAAAGACTTTTATCTCTATCCGTTTGCTGTCCTGGAACAGCCTCGGCTACACTTCTCCGCTACGATCGAGGGGGATCAGGCGCAGCACCGGCTGATCATCGAACAACTCGTGAGTGATGTCTGGCACCCGGTCTGCGATCGACCGGTGTCAGATACTATCGAAGAGGAGTTTTGGCCCTATGAGGCCAAGCTGTGGTCACCGGAGGACCCGGTGCTCTACCGGTTTCGGATCTCACTTGATGAACAGGTGGAGGAGGTCCGGATCGGCTTTCGAGAGGCACTCTTTACGCCTGATGGCTTCTACCTGAACGGTCAAAAAAGACCTCTTATAGGACTCAATCGTCACCAAAGCTATCCCTATATCGGCTACGCCGCCCCGAGGAGCCTGCAGCGACTCGATGCCAAGATCCTAAAAGAAGAGCTTTGTCTTGATGTCGTGCGGACATCGCACTATCCTCAGAGCCGACATTTCCTGGAGGCCTGTGATGAATTGGGACTGTTTGTCATCACCGAGACCCCGGGCTGGCAGCATATCGGGGATCGGCAGTGGCAGGCGAGATCCCTTCAGATGACCCGGGAGATGGTGGTGGAGTTGCGTCATCATCCATCGATCATCTTGTGGGGGACAAGGATCAACGAATCAGCCGATCATGAGGCCTTCTACACTCAGGCTCATACCGCCGCTAAAGCGGCCGATCCGATCCGACAGACCACCGGTGTAAGGGCTCATCGCCACTCTCAGCTACTGGAGGAGGTCTATGGCTATAATGATTTTTCGCATAGCGGAGTCAGTCCGGGGCTGCTGGATAAGTCGGAGGTCTGTGGCGATGTGCCCTATTTTATCGCGGAGCACAGCGGCCATATGTTTCCGGTCAAGTCGTTCGATCATGAGAGTCTTCGTCTGGCACAGCTCAAGCGCCATGCGAGAGTGATCGATGCCTACTATACCAAACCCGGCATCAGTGGAGTGATCGGCTGGTGTCTGGCCGACTACTATACTCATCAGGACTTTGGCAGCGGTGATAGCATCTGCTACCACGGCGTGCTCGACGCCTTTCGCATCAAGAAGCCGGCGGCGGCGCTCTATGCCGTTCGGCGAGATGAGCCGGTGCTTGAGGTGATGGGCAATCTTTCGATCGGAGAATATCCGGCCATCCTGATGAAAGAGATCGTTGTGATGAGCAATCAGCCGGCGGTCGAGGTGTATAAAAACGATCGACTGATCGCGACGCTGAGTCCGGATAGACAGCGCTTTTCAGGTCTACCCTGTCCGCCGCTCATCCTAGACGATCTGTTTGGCGATCAATTGGCTGAGGTGGGCTACGACGGCGCCGAGGCCGAGCTGATAAAGCAGGCCGCCTATCAGATTGTGGAGCAAGGAGGTCTGGAGGCGACACTGGCGGCTGAGGTGGTGCCCCTATTGGAGAGCCGCGGTCATAAGCTATCGGATCTGGGGGGATTCTATACCAAGTATGTCGGCAACTGGGGCGACCGGGCGGCTGAATACGTCTTTCGAGCCGGTGAGCTAAGCGTACGCTCCGATCGGGCCCATCGGCCCCGTCTGTTGATCGATGTCTCGCATCAGGAGCTGATCGAGTATCAGACGTATGATATGGCGCTCGTTCGGATCGAAGCGATCGATGATTCCGGCAGCCGCTTGCCCTATCTTCAGGCGTCTTTTCTGCTTGAGACGAGCGGGGCGATCGAGCTGGTCGGTCCCCAGATGGTCAGCCTGGCCGGCGGGGCCATCGGCATCCTGGTGCGAAGCAACGGCACCGGGCCGGGGAGGCTTCTAATCAAGAGCGATCGCTTAGGTGAGACGGAGCTGGCGTTTATGGTCCGGACGGAAAATATGGCTACAATTTCTTAAAATGCCGCTAAGCGGCCGGCGGTTAGGGTATGATGAACAACAGAAAGGAAGGATTATGAACAATAAAGTATATGCCAAGGTCGGAGGGGTGGAGATCACCCAGGAGACATTGAATGAACTGATCCAATCGATGCCGCCCCAGTATGCTCAGCAGCTGCAGATGGGGGGAGAAGAGGCATTGGTCGAAGAAGCGATCAATCAAGAGCTCTTCTTGCTCGATGCCAAAGCGCAAAAGCTCGAGGAGTCGCCGCTGTATCAAGCCGAGATGAAGCGGCTGCAAAAGCAGCTCCTGCGAGGCGTGGCCATCAATTCCGTCTTGGAGAATATCACGGCCGATGAGGCCGATGTCAAGGCGTACTATGACGATCACGGTCATGAGTTTTTGACCCAAGAAGAGATCAGTGCCAGCCACATCCTGGTCGATACCGAAGAAGCGGCCAAGGATGTCAAGCGTCGGCTCGATGAGGGCGAAGACTTTTCGGCCATAGCCCGCGAAGTCTCGACCTGTCCCTCGAAGGAAAACGGCGGAAACCTCGGTCACTTCGGCCGCGGTCAGATGGTGCCGGAATTTGAAGACGCCGCCTTTTCGATGAAGGTCGATGACATCTCTGAGCCGGTCCAGACGCAGTTCGGGTATCACATCATCAAGCTCGATCATAAGCATGAAGCCAGGAAGCTTGAGTTTGACGAGGTCAAAGAGCAGATCGAGCAAAACCTGCGCAATGTTAAACAACAAGACGCTTATACCGAGTATCTCGAGCAACTGAAAGCCAAGTATCCGGTCGAACGAGACTAAGTCCGACTTTGAGCCAATAATGGTTTTGGCCCGCCCTTTGGCGGGTCTTTTCAGTTATAATGAGTATAGAACGAGGAGGTAGTGATGGCTTTTGTAACGGTATCGGAAATGACTGAGCTGCTTGAGGACCTGGTGGACGAGCTGCCTGAGGAGCTGTTTGAGGGCCTCAATCAGGGCATTATCATCCGAGAGCAGGCCAAACAGCACGCTCAGGCGATCCCCGGGCGGCCGCTCTATATCATGGGCGAATACGTCCGCAATAAGCTGGGCAAGCAGATCATTATCTATTATGGTTCCTTTGAACGCATCTATGGCGGCCGGAGCAAAGCCGAGCTCAAGGATCGCCTAAGAGAGACCCTACGTCATGAATTCCGTCACCACTGGGAATACCTGGCGGGTGAGCGGGAGCTGGAATATCTCGACGACGAATTCCTGCGCAAGTATATTTTTGGAACGGATCGCTAGTAGAAGTTGAGGTGCTATGAAACGCAGATTGATTCTTTTTATCATCGTGATCACCTTGTTGTTTCCGGTGTTTTTTGCGTTCCGATCTCAGGCGATCACCTATTGGTTGACGGGACCGAACTACCGGATCAAGGAGAGTGCGCCCGGCTCGGGCCGGCCGGCGACGGCCAATTCGGCCCGTCTGATCAGTCTCGACTTTATCGACCCGGATCTGAGCCGTCTGCCTTTTCTATTGGATCTAAGCGGTCGCCACGTGTTTGGCGGCAGCCCGTTTACGGCTGAATTCTTTCCCGGCGGAGCCATCCTGATCGACCAGGACAATAGGGTCGGGGTGATCAGTGATGAGGGTGAGATCATCATCGACTTTTTGTATGATCGCATCCGCTACAGTGATGACACCCTAATGGCGGTGGCGGCCGGTCAACCGACGGTCTATTTTACCGCTCAGGGTCAGCCGTTGTTTCAGACGTCTCAGGAGCTCCAGACACCGTTTTCAGAGGGCCTGGTCTATCTCTCGAACGGCGTCCATAACCGCTCCGGAGAGATGATCTTCAATCCGGAGGCGCCGATCCTAAACGGCTTTCGAGACGGGGTGGCGGCGGCCGAGACCGGCAGTGAGATCATTCTCTATCAGACCGATGGCACCCAAGTGGCCCGTTTACCCTATGCCAAGGTCTATGATTGGTGGGATTCTTTGGTGCTGGTCGGCGATGACACCGAGCGCTTCGTGGTCGACTATCAAAACGATGTCAAGCTTACGCTGACGCTCGACTCCGAGGGACAGTTTCGGCTGACGACGCCTGAGGGCAATGACTTTGGCGGTCTGTCCTATGATCTGATCGAAATGGTGGATCCGTCGCGACTGCTGCTGTGTCACCGTTTGACCTATCGCTATTTTTCGCTCGATGGGGCGCCGCTGTCGGAAGCGGAGCTGAGTTTTCTTGAGCCGTTTGAGGATGGCTACAGCCTGACTCAATCAGGCGGCCAGGTCCATGTCTATAATGAAGCCGGGGAGCGAGTCAAGTCGATCGAGGGGGCCTATGTGCCGGATTCGATGTCCGAGGGGTCCTTTGTGGTCGTTCGTCAGAGCCTAAACGGCGGTGATTCACATTATCTCTATACTGCCAGCGGTCAGCAAAAGACGTACCGGCCGCTAAGCCGGATCATGCCGCGGTCTCAGGGCATCAATCTGGTGTTTGAAGCGGATAAGGGCGTCGGCTATATCAGGGATGAGAGCGTGACCGAGTGGGTGTTTGTTCCCTCACTTCTAGTGACCGGAGCTAAAATCAGCCTGCCGATCGGACTTCTGAGCCTGGCGGGGCTGATCCTGTTTATGCGGCGCTATCGACTCTAGGACATTTTTTTGTTTGCTATAATGGATGAGAGGTGAAAAGATGCAAATATTGATTAAGGATTTTATTACCGGTGACCGGATCGAAGGCTTCTATCTGATCAAGGCCCTCAATCTTAAAACCAGTTCGAATAATAAGAAATATCTCGACTTGATGCTGGCGGATAAGTCAGGTGAGGTCAATGCCAAGATCTGGGACGTCGATGAAGAGATCGAGCGCCGCTATCAGCTGGGCGATATCATCAAAGTTAGAGGTGATGTCACGCTGTGGATGGATCAGATGCAGCTCAAGGTCATCAAGACCAGACCGATGCATTCGGGGGAGGCGATCGACTATGACTCACTCATCCCGAGTGCGCCGATCCGCAGTGAAGAGATGCTGTCTCGGATCGAGGAGCAGGTGGCGGCACTAGACGACGTCGAGATCAAGCGGCTGCTTGAGCATGTGATCAAGCTCAATCGCGAGAAGCTGCTGTATTATCCGGCGGCGATGAGAAATCATCATGCCGTGCGGGGCGGCCTGCTCTATCACCTGTATCGGATGATGCAGAGCGGTCAGGCACTGTGTCGGATCTATGGCCTCAACTGGGATCTGCTTTTGGCCGGGATCCTGCTCCATGATATCGATAAGCTCAATGAAATGACGGCCAATGAGCTCGGCATCGTCAGCGGCTATACGGCCGATGGCCAGCTGCTGGGTCACTTGGTTACCGGGGTGGTCGCTCTCGATCGCTGGTGCCGGGAGCTCTCGATCAGTGATGAGATCTGTCGTTTGATCCAGCATATGATCCTGAGCCATCATTATCATCCCGAATACGGTTCGCCCAAGAAGCCGCACTTTGCCGAAGCGGAGCTGCTCCACCACTTGGATATGATCGATGCCAGGATCTATGATATCGAGAAGGTGACATCGGAGCTGTCGCCCGGGACCTTCTCCGAGCCGATCTTCTCGCTTGAGAAAAGGCGGGTCTATCGACCGAATCTGGCTGACTGATGTTTAAGCGCAACTGGAGCATTTGGCTCCTGCTGATCGTGACACTGGGACTGATCCTGACCCAGTATTTCAGCGGTCGCTTCAGCCGCGATGAGCGGATCTCGATCGAGGATGTCAGGACGGCCGAGGTGGTGTTAGGTGTGACGAAGGAGCCGGACACCGACTATGTCTGGGAGGATGTGATCGAGCTCTCGATCGATGAGAACCTGTTTCATTCGGCCGACTTTAACGGGACGGCCTATTATGTCACGGCCGTCAATCAGTTGCGCGAACAATATGCCTATACCTACCGGCTGTATCGCTATTCGACCGAGGTCGAGTTGATCAGTGAACTGCCCGATGCCAAGCCTCATCGGCTAAATATCGTGGCCGTCGATGGCTCGGCGCTGATCCTGACCAAGGAATACTCCGATGGGAAGACCGCGCTGGTGAGCTTTAGCCTACCCTCGGGTGAGGTGAATACCATCAGCCAGTGGGACGGATCACCCTCTCGGGCTCAGATCAGCTATTATCAAAACACCGTGTCCTTGGTGGTCGGCAATACCTGGGGCATCTACAATCTCCAGGGCCAAGCCAAGACCGTGGAAAAGAGACTGCCGGCCGGCGCCTATGTCAAGGCACTGGCGGCCTCTCCCGGCTACGCCCTGATCTATTATGAGGTCGATGAGCTGCGCTATATGCGCCAGTATCAGTTCTCGACCCAAAAGGTCACCTCCTGGCTGGTCAATGATCGGGTGAATCGGATCATCATGCAATCAGGCTGGGCGATCACCCAATCGGACAATGGCCTTCAGCTCTACACCTGGCCTAAGCTATCGGTCCAAAAGCTTCAGCTCGAGGGCAATCTCCACGCTGTTCGGATCATCAATGAAAGACTGATCGATATCCGGTTGGTGGGGGCTCGTCATCGCCCGTTCATCTTTGATATGTCGACCCGGTCTCAGGTGTTCAATCAGCCGGCCGATCCGTTTGGTGAGCCGGGTGAGACGATCTATTACTACTACGCACCGGCGGTCACGAGGATCAATCGGTTGCGGTTTATAAAATAAAGTGAGAAATGAAAAAGCTGCCGCGGCAGCTTTTTATCATATAGGTATGGACTAAGGCTTGATGGTTTTTTGTCGGTGTGCCATAGAAGCTCTTTTTTGAAAGAAGTCTAGGTCACTCGGCTTGGGCCTCGGCCAGCTCTTTTTCTTGGTCGTCTCGCAGATGGCAGTGCTTGTATTTTTTTCCGCTGCCGCAGTGGCAGGGGTCGTTTCGACCGGGTTTTTCTTCCTTGATGATCGTGCCCTCTTTGGCATAGCTTCGTTTGATCTCAAGGCGAGTCTCTTTGTCTAGGATATCCTCCCATTGGGGCAAAGAGGAGAGCCATTTGGCCTTGGCTTTAAGCATGTTTAGATAGAGCGCTTCGTAGTCGATCTCAAGCGTTACCGGGGTCGTCTCTTCGAGCTCTTCGAGCTCGACCGGGGTCTTGATCGATTCGTTGATGCCATCGATAAAGCCGGCCATGACGGGGCTTTCCAGACCAAAGCGCTTTGCCAGCTCCTCGAGGCTGCCCTCGATCTTTTCGGGACGCTCATTTAGGATCTGCTCGTAGACGCTTTTTTCGGTCTCAAAGTATTCACTCCAAAACATCGCCCGTTGCTGATCGTTGAGCGCCGTATCCGACATTTGTTGCCACAGTTTGTAGACTTTCATAATTACCTCACTTTTTCTTCTACCATTATAAAGAAGTGGCGCAAAACGTCAACGTTTATTCAGCCCAGGTCTAACCGGCTGTTAACGAAAGAGGACTGAAAATGTGTTATCATTTAAGGCGGAGGAGCTATGGCAAATATCTATTACTCTGACATGGATGGGACCCTCTTGAATACCGAGGGCCGGCTCGAGTCACCCCAACGGGAAAGACTGCGCCGGCTGATGAAGGAAGGGGTCCATTTCAGTGTCGCCACCGGGCGCACGATGCATGCTATTCGGAGCGAGCTGCAGGATCTGCCGATCGTTTTGCCGGTGATAGAAAATAACGGCAGCTATTTGACCGACTATCGCACCGGAGAGAAGCTGGTGGTCAATTATTTCCCCCACGATCATTTGGATGAGATCATCGACGCCTTTATCGAGGCCCCGATCAGCCCTCTGTTTCTGCTGATCGAAGACGGGGTGGAGAAGATGTACACGCCGAGTGATCAAATGAATGAAGGCATGAGGCAGTTTCGGGAGTATCGCCTGTCCCTGGGTGAAGAGATCTTTGAGGTCATCGAGGATCTGCGTGAGCTGCCGAGGGATCATATCATCAACCTGCAGGCCATCGGCCGCGAGGAAGAGATCCAGACCTTTCGACGTTATCTTGAAACGTTTCCTGAACTCTACGATGTCCACTCGATGAGTGCCTATGGCGGCTGGTGGTATGTCAATATCGCGTCGCATGATTCATCGAAGGCCCATGGCATCGAACTGGTGCGCGAACAATTGGATCCGGCGGATATGATCGTTGTGTTTGGTGACAATATCAACGACATCCCGATGCTAAAGGTAGCCGATATCAGTATTGCGATGAACAATGCCCTGCCGGTCGTAAAGCAGACGGCCGATATCGTGATCGGAAACCATTGGGATGATGCGGTGCTTGATTTTATCGAGCAACACCGGAATGAAAAAATAGTAATCAAGTAGGAGGTAGTTTCATGAGACTAAGAGGAAAGATGCTGATCGCTCAGGGCGGCGGCCCGACCGCGGTCATCAATCAGTCGTTTGTCGGGGCGGTGCTTGAAGCCAAGAAAAACCCCAATATCACCGAGATCTATGGTGCGCTCCACGGCGTCGAGGGGATCGTCAATGAAGAGTTTATCGATCTGACACTCGAGACCGAGGACAACCTGCGGCTGCTGGCCGGGACGCCGGCCTCGGCTCTGATGAGCACCCGGGTCAAGCCGGATCGGGACTATTGTGAGCGGATGTTTGAAATCATGCGTCATCACGATGTCCGCTATTTCTTCTATATCGGTGGCAACGACTCGTCCGATACAGTCCGGATCGTAAAAGAGTTTGCGGTCGATGAGGACTACGATCTGGTGGCCGTCCATATCCCAAAGACGATCGATAACGACCTGATGGAAAACGATCATACCCCGGGCTTTGGCTCAGCGGCTCGCTTTGTCGTTCAGGCCATGATGGGCGTCAATCAGGACAACCGCGCCCTGGCCGGTGTCTATATCGCGATCATCATGGGCCGTCATGCCGGATTCTTGACCGCCGCTTCGGCGCTGGCTCGGGTGTTCGATGATGATGGTCCCCATCTGATCTATTGTCCGGAGAATCCCTTCAGCGTCGAGCAGTTCCTGGCGGATATCAAGCGGGTCTATGATAAGTATGGCCGCTGCATTGTGGCGGTCAGCGAAGGGATCTCGGATGAACAGGGTGAGCCGATCATTGCGCAGCTGATGGATTGTGAACGAGATGATCACGGCAATATCCAGTTGTCGGGCACGGGTGCCTTGGGTGATGAGCTGGCGGCCGAGGTCAAAGAAAAGCTTGGCATCAGCCGCGTCCGGTGTGATACCTATGGCTACCTGCAACGAAGCTTTGCCGGCATCGTGAGTGATACCGATGCCAGAGAAGCCAGAGAAGTCGGTGAGATGGCGGCCAAGTACGCCTTTGATGGCCGGACCGGCTCGGTCGCGATCAAGCGCGTCGGCGAGTATGCTGTCAGCTATGAACTGGTCGATCTGTCGCTGGTGGCAGCCAAGACCAAGGTCATGTCAAAGAACTTCTTTAATAAGGATGCCAATGATGTCACCAAGGCCTTCTATGATTATTGTCGGCCTTTAGTCGGCACTCGCTTGCCGGAGATGGGCCGTCTGAGAGCCCCGCTGATCGAGAAGACCTATCAGAAACGATTCGAACAACAAGACTAGTCTTTAGGACCGGCCGATCGAGGCCGGTTTTTTGTGCCCCAATGACGGACAGACTGCGGTATAATGTAAGCTACCGATAGGGTCTATCGCTGGAGTGCGACCAGGGGAGAACGATATAATAAAAATTATGAAGAAGTTATCGATACCGGTCTATTATTTTATACTCATCATGTTTTTGGAGATGCTCCTGCGACTGGGCATCGGCTTGTCGTCCTCCTGGGGGCTGTTTTTCATTACCACCTTCAGTCTGGTCTATTCGCTGATCATCCACCTGATCGAGCGGTTGATACCGGATCGCTTTCGGCGCGGTTTTCGAGTGGTCATCACGATCCTGGCGAGCTTTATCTATGGGGCGCAGTATGTCTACTACCGGATCTTTCAGACCTTCTTTACCTTGTATTCGGTGTCAAAGAGCGGTCAGATCGTGGAGTTTATTCCGGATATCCTGTGGGTGATCCGGACGAATATCCTCTATATCGCCCTGTTTTTGTTGCCGGTGGTCTATGTCTTTTTGGTCAGGTTTCGGTGGCCTAAACAGCTGCTGTCGATCCGGATCGTGGTGTTTATCATCTTTATCACGCTGATCATCAACTATGCGGCCTTCAGCATCATCCGCGATGCCACGAATAATCCTAAGAATGTCTACTACCATAATCGGGAATTGGTCAACGGCATCCGCCAGCTCGGGATGCTGACGACCATGCGGCTCGATCTTCAGCGGATGGCCGGCCAGCCGATGCTGATCCCAAAGCCTCCGATCGAGGAGCACGAGCCTGTACGAACCGACGACTACAATATTTTGCCGCTGACATTTCCGCAGACGGATGATTTGGCCGATCTGAGTGAGTATTTCTCCCACCGGCTGGGGACTAAAAAGAACGACCGGACCGGCGTCCTAGCCGGCTACAATGTCATCACCGTGACCGCAGAGAGCTTTTCACATCTGGCGGTGCGGGAGGATATCACGCCGACGCTGTATCAGCTGATGACTGAGGGCGTTCGGTTCGTGAATTTCTATAATCCGTTATGGGGCGTCTCGACGATCGATGGCGAATATGCCAATCTGACCGGGCTCCTACCGGTGGCCGGGATGTGGGCGCTGTATGAGACGTCGGAGAATGCGATGCCGTTTGTGCCGGGACAGATGTTTAAAGCAGCCGGCTATGCGACGTATTCGTTTCATAATCACGACTATCACTACTATCGGCGCGATAAGATCCATCCTAATCTGGGGTATACCTTCATTGCCAAGGGCAATGGGCTTAAAATCAGTGACAGCTGGCCGGAGAGTGATATCGAGCTGTTTGAGAACTCGCTGGACTACTTTATCGACCGGGAGCCGTTTCACGTCAATTACCTAAGTGTCAGCGGTCATATGATGTATCGCTTCAATGGCAATGATATGGCCGATAAGAACTACGATCTGGTCAAGGATCTGCCGCTCTCGAGTGAGGCCAAGGCCTATCTGGCGGGACAGATCGAGCTGGACCGAGGCCTGAAGGTGTTATTGGACGCCCTAGAGGAACGCGGGCTGATGGATCGGACCTTGATCGTGGTGGCGGCCGATCATCACCCCTATGGCCTATCGCATAAGACGCTGGAGGAGTTGGCCGGGCGCCGGCTCGATAAACGAAAAGACATCTATGAGAGCGGCTTGATCATGTATGCCAAAGGCATCAATGGTGAGGTCGTGACGAAGCCGGGGTGTAATGTCGATCTGGTGCCGACCATCTACAATCTGCTGGGGCTCGACTATGATTCGCGGCTGTTTATGGGGAGCGATCTGTTCTCGGATGCCTCGCCGCTGGTCATCTTCCAAGACCGATCGTTTATTGCCGAAGAGGGCTTTTATGATGCCGTCAAGCATCGGTTCTATGCCAATATGGGCGCCTATGATCAGGCGACCATCCGGGACTACCGCGATAAGGTCGATCGCCGGTTCTACTATAGCGAACAGCTGATCCGGCACGACTATTTTCGCTATCTGATTGAGGAGTGATATGCAAGATTTATTTCTACTGTGGATCCTGCCGATCTTTATCATGATCTATTTTGGCTGGAGCTATGTTCGCACCCCAAAGGGCGGGCGACGGACCTACTATCTGGTGTTGTTTCTGCTACTGCTGGGGGCGCTGATCTATCGCCACCTGATCCTCGGCCGATGAAAGCCATCAGTTGGCTGGCTGCGGTTTGTCTGGTCATCGTCATCGTGCTCTCGAGCTTCTTTTTGCTGGTGAGCAGTCCCGATGTCTATCAGTGGCTGATGAGAAGAAACCATGTCTATGAAGCGCTCGATCTGCCGGAGGAGACGATCGATCGGGCGGCGGTGGTGATCGCCGATTATATGGTGGGGAGTGAGCCTCATCTATTGATCGAGCATGAGGGCGAGAGTCTGTTTCAGGGGCAGGAGATCTTCCATATGTACGAGGTGCGGCGGATCTTTTCGGCCATGCGGACCGGTCTTATCTTTTGTACGCTGCTGCTGTTTGGGCTGGCCTTTTTACTGGGGAAGGACCGAAACCTCGTGCTTTTGAAGCAGTTTCGGGTGATGCTGGGTCTGTTTGGTCTGCTGGGTCTGGCGGCGTTGTTTTTTGATCAGGCGTTTCTTTGGATGCATCAGCTCCTGTTCAACAATCTGTTTTGGGCGTTTTCGCCGTCTCATTATCTCATCCGGTTATTGCCGGAGGGTTTTTTTCTGGGCTTTCTACTGCTGTGTGCGCTGCTCAGTCTGGCCTTTAGCGGCATGATCTGGCTATTCGGACGCAGCTTTCGAAGCTTGTAGTTCTTCTTGTCTTTGGTTATAATCAATATAATGAATGATAAATCACCGATCTTCATGCTTTGTGGTTAAGGATCCTTTGATCCTTTTGGATAGACACACACCGTAAGGAGGTAGGAATGTTTGATTACACCGGACGAGTCGTTATGATCACCGGCGGTTCGAGCGGACTGGGAGTCCAGATGGCGAAGGGGTTTGCCGGCCAAGGGGCCGATATCGTCATCACCGCGTAGGATGGAAAAACTGGAGCAGGTGGCGCAGGAGCTGAGATAGCTCGGCGTGAAAGCGTTGCCGATCCAATGTGATGTGACGGATACCCAGCAGGTGGAGGCAACGGTTGAAAAGGCGGTGGCGGAGTTTGGCCGGATCGATGTCCTGGTCAATAATGCCGGCAGCTCCAAGGCGAACCCTGTCACCGAAATGACGGATGAGGAGTGGAACTTTACGATCGATACCGATTTGACCTCGGTCTTTAAGATGACGCGGGCAGTGGCGAAGACGATGATCGACCAGAGTTATGGTCGGATCATCAATATCGCTTCGATGTATGGACTGCTTGGGACCAATCAGAATGCCGGGGCCTATCATGCCTCGAAGGCCGGCGTGGTCAATTTCTCGCGCTCGAGTGCGGCGGAGCTGGCGCCCTATGGCATCACCGTCAATACGATCTGTCCCGGTTATTTTACGACCGAGCTGACAGTCGATACCCTGGAAACGGAGGATTTCAAGCAGTACATGGCCATCACCGTGCCGCTGGCAAGGCCCGGCAAGGCGGGTGAGCTCAATGCCGGAGCGATCTTTCTTGGCAGTGAAGAAGCGGCCCATGTGACCGGTGTGGCGCTGCCGATCGATGGCGGTTGGAGCAGTGCCAAGTAGCGACTAGAGTCTAGAGCTGTTGCCTCGATCAAGGGGCAATAGCTCTTTTTTCGCTTTCGCTAATATATAATGATAATAACTTATATTCGTCCGTAAATTGTGATAAGTCAGTCTAAATGATGTTATAAAACTTGACCGCCTTTGACATTTCGTCTACTATTGACTTAAACATATTACATGCACGAAGGAGGATTTAGTGAAAAGAAGTTGGCAAATTTTAGCTCTGCTTTTGGTGCTGATGCTCGTAGTATCGAGCTGTTCACCGGCACCAGCTGGGGATGATCCGGCCGAACCGGCTGGTGAAGAACCGGCAGAGGAAGGTGGAGAAGAAGCGACCGAGCCGGCTGATGAGGATGCTGTTGTTTTCGTCGCTCAAGGTTCGGATGCAGTCACACTCGACCCCCATGGTCAAAATGACCAAGCGTCATCGCGCGTACGCGTGCAGATGTTCGACACACTGCTGATGCAGACCAAGGACCTGGAATACGTTCCGCTACTGGCAACAGAGTGGACTCAGGTCGATGATCTGACGATCGAATTTAAGCTGCGCGAAGGCGTCAAATGGCACAATGGTGAGGATTTCACAGCTGACGACGTTGTTTATTCGCTCCGCCGGGCCATCGAATCGCCCTCGGTCGGTCAAATCGTCAATATGATCAATCCTGACAAAATCGAAAAGGTCGACGATCTGACAGTCCGCGTCGGCACTGACGAGCCGTTTGGTCCGCTGCTGGCTCACCTGTCTCACCCGGCGATCTCGATGGTCAATGAAAAGGCCGTGACCGATGCCGGCGACAATGTTGATATCACACCGGTCGGAACCGGACCCTATAAGCTGAAAAACTGGGCCCGAGGCGACTATGTCGAGCTCGAGCGCAATGATGATTATTGGGGCGAGCCGGCCAAGACCAAGTATATCACCTTCCGTAACGTTTCGGAGAATGCTAACCGGACGATCGAACTCGAAACCGGTGGCGTCCACATCGCTTATGACATTGCACCCAATGACGTCAGTAAGATCGAAGACAATGCTGATCTGACCCTGGTCCGTGACGCGAACTTCTCGACGACCTATATTGGATTCAATGCCTCGAAAGAGCCGTTTGATAAGCCGGAAGTCCGTCAAGCCATCAACCACGCCGTCAATATGGACGAGATCGTTGAAGCCGTCTACTTTGGCGTTGGTAACAAGGCGGCCGGTCCGCTGGGCTCAAACGTTGCCTTTGCGAACCAAGACCTCGAACCCTATGAGTACAATCCGGAGCTGGCCAAAGAAATGCTGGCCGAAGCCGGATATCCGGATGGATTCGATCTGGTCATCTGGACCAATGACAACCAAGTCCGTCAAGACATTGCTGAGATCGTTCAGAACCAACTCCAGCAAATCGGTATCAATGCTTCGATGGAAGTCCTCGAGTGGGGCTCCTATCTGGCCAACACCGCCGCCGGTGAACACGATATGTTCATCCTCGGTTGGACGACCGTAACCGGTGATGCCGACTATGGTCTGTATGCGCTGTTCCACAGCAGCCAATTCGGCGATGCCGGTAACCGCACATTCTATAAGAATGACAGAGTTGACGAACTGCTCGATATCGGCCGTACCTCGGTTGTTGAAGCCGATCGTGCCGCAGCCTATCAAGAAGTTCAAGAAATCATCCGCGAAGACGCACCATGGATCTTCACCTGGAATGGTGAGGACCTGGTCGGAACCAGCAACAAGATTTCCGGCTTCGAACTGCACCCGGCCGGCCACTATCGACTCCACAACGTAGTCTTAGGCCAATAAAAGCCAAAGGGGAGTCCTAAGGACTCCCCTCTTTTTAATTCTATGACATAGGAGGGCTCAATGCTCCGATACATTGCCCGACGCCTGTTATTGCTGATACCGGTTATACTGGGTGTCGCATTGATCACTTTTACTATGCTGTATTTCTCCCCGGGCGATCCGGCGCAGATGACGCTGGGTGAGCAAGCCGGGGCGGAACAGTTGGAACAGTTCCGTGAATTGCACGGCTTGAACGATGGATTCTTTGTTCGCTTTTTTAATTACGTAAAAAATGCGGTGCTGCATCAGGATCTGGGACTGAGCTATCGTAACCGTCAATCGGTGTTTGCCGAGGTGGCGCTGCGCTTTCCCACGACCTTGAAATTAGCCGGCTTGGGGGTCCTGGTGGCGGTGGCCATGGGGATACCGATCGGCATTATCTCGGCTACCAAGCAGTATTCGCTGTTTGATAGCATTTCAATGATTTTTGCGCTGGTGGGGGTCAGTATGCCCAACTTCTGGCAGGGGATGCTGATGATCATCTTTTTCTCAGTCTATTTAGGCTGGTTCCCTCCCTCCGGCTTCACCAATTTCAATCAGATGGTTCTACCGTCATTGACCATTGGGACATCGACGGCTGCCATCATCACCCGGATGACCCGATCGAGTATGCTTGAGGTCATTCGTCAAGACTATATCCGGACCGCTCGGGCCAAGGGCCAAAAAGAGAGCAAGGTCATCACCAAGCACGCCCTGGGCAATGCCATGATCCCGATCGTGACCGTTATCGGTCTGCAGTTCGGTTATCTGTTGGGCGGGGCGGTCTTGACCGAGTCGATCTTTGCCATCCCCGGGGTGGGACGGCTGATGGTCGATGCCATCAAGATGAAGGATTTCCCGATCGTCCAGGGTGGGGTATTGTTTATTGCCGTAACCTTCAGTCTGGTCAATCTGATCGTCGATATACTCTATGCGTTTTTGGACCCGCGTGTCCGGTCGCAGTATCGTTAGGAGGCAAATGTGGCAAAAAATGTAGCAACCGCTTCTGCCTCAGCACCGGTTGTGGCTGATAAGAAGCGCAATCAATGGAAAGAAGTCTGGCGGCGCCTCAAGCAAAACAAGATGGCGATGCTGGGCCTTGGGATCCTGGTCTTTATGGTCATCATTGCCCTCTCGGCCGATCTGTTGTTCCCCAAGGGATTTGACGATCAGATGATCTCACGCCGATTCCAACTGCCTAACAGTGAGTACTGGTTCGGCACCGACAACCTCGGTCGCGGGATCCTGGACCGGATGGTCCACGGGGCGAGAGTCTCGCTCTCGATCGGTCTGTTTGCGGTCACGATCTCGATCGTGTTCGGGGGACTCCTGGGCGCGATGGCGGGCTTCTATGGCGGTAAGGTCGATAATATCATCATGCGTTCGCTCGATGTTTTGTTGGCGATCCCGTCGATCCTGCTGGCGATCTCGATCGTGTCGGCTTTGGGAGGCGGGCTGTTCAACGTCATGTTGGCGGTCGGTATCTCTTCGATACCGGGCTATGCCCGGATCGTGCGGGCCTCGGTCATCACCTTAAAGGGGCAGGAGTTTATTGAGGCGGCCCGGGCGATCGGGGCGAGTGATAAGCGGATCATCCTGCGCCATATCATTCCCAATGCGCTGGCGCCGATCATCGTCCAAGGGACACTGGGTGTCGCCGGGGCGATCCTCTCAGCGGCCGGCCTTAGCTTTATCGGACTTGGTCTGGCACCGCCCAATCCCGAATGGGGGGCGATGCTCTCGGGCGGACGTCAGTTCATTCGTGACCACTGGCCGATGACACTCTTTCCGGGCCTGGCCATCATGATCACCATCTTTGCCCTCAATCTATTGGGCGATGGGCTGCGTGATGCGCTCGATCCGAAGCTGAGAAACTAGGTGGATACAATGAGTCGAAAACCATTATTGGACATCAAAAATCTAAATGTACACTATATTACGCATGAGGGGACGACCAAGGCGATCAATGACCTGAATCTGGCCCTCTATCCGGGGGAGACGCTCGGGCTGGTTGGTGAGACCGGGGCCGGTAAAACGACCACGGCGCTCTCGATGATGCAGCTGGTGCCTGATCCGCCGGGAAAGATCATCTCGGGAGAGATCCTCTATCATGATCAGGATCTGACGAAGCTGAGTGAGCATGAGCTGCGAAAGATCCGGGGCAATCAGATCTCGATGATCTTCCAGGACCCGATGACGAGTCTCAATCCCATCATGACCGTCGGGGATCAGATCCGTGAGGGCATCCTGCTCCATCAAAAGGTCGATATGGCGACGGCTACCAAGCGGGCCAGTGATATGCTCGAGGTCGTCGGTATCCCGATGGAGCGCTATAACGAATACCCCCACCAGTTCTCGGGCGGTATGAAGCAACGCGTCGTGATCGCGATCGCGCTGTCGTGTAATCCTGAGATCCTGATCGCGGATGAGCCGACCACGGCGCTGGATGTGACCATCCAGGCCCAGGTGCTCCAGCTGATGGAAAACCTGAAAAAAGATTTCAATACCTCGATGCTCATGATCACCCACGACCTGGGCGTTGTCGCCAATGTGTGTGACCATGTGGCCATCATGTATGCCGGGACGGTCATCGAGCATGCCGAAAAGCATATGCTCTACCGGACGCCGAAGCATCCCTACACCCAAGGGCTGTTCGGATCGATCCCGAATGTTGAAGAAAATGTCGATCGCCTCAAGCCGATCATGGGCTTGATGCCTGATCCCACCAATCTACCGACCGGCTGTACCTTCCACCCGCGCTGCCCGCATGCGATGGACATCTGTCAGGTGGAGTTTCCCCGGATCACCCGGCTCAATGACGAACACTGGGTCCGGTGTCATCTCTATTCGGCCGATGAGGAGGTAAGCCATGAGTAAAGTCATGTTGGAAGCTCGCGGATTGACCAAGTATTTCGATGTCCCGGGCGGAAAACTCCACGCGGTCGACCATGTCGATTTTGTCATCCACGAGGGCGAGACCCTGGGACTGGTCGGCGAATCCGGCTGCGGTAAGTCGACTACCGGACGCTTGCTGCTTCGACTGCTCGAGCCGACGGAGGGTGAGGTCTGGTTTGACGGTGAGAATATCACTACCATGCCGCTGAAGGATTTTCGAAAGTATCGCTCGCAGATGCAGATCGTGTTCCAGGACCCCTATGCTTCGCTCAATCCCAGGATGAGTCTCTCGGAGATCATCGAAGAACCGCTGATCATCAACCGGATCCATAACAATGCGGCCGATCGGGCCAAGCGGGTCCGGGAGCTGATGGATACCGTCGGCTTGGCTCAGCGTCTGCTCAATGTCTATCCGCATGAGCTGGATGGCGGTCGTCGTCAGCGGATCGGGATCGCTCGGGCTTTGGCTCTAAAGCCAAGGTTCATTGTCCAGGATGAGCCGGTCTCGGCGCTGGACGTATCGATCCAGGCCCAGATCCTCAATCTGATGGACGATCTGCAAGATGAGTTCAAGCTGACCTACCTGTTCATTTCCCACGACCTGAGTGTCGTGAAGCATGTGTCGGATCGGATCGTTGTCATGTACTTGGGCGTCATCGTCGAGATGGCGGAGTCGCAAGATCTGTTCGATCGCCGGGAGCATCCCTATACCCAGGCGCTGCTATCGGCGCTGCCGGTGCCGTCGGTCGATATCGAGACCCGTCCGATCCTGCTAAAGGGTGAGATCTCGTCACCGATCAATCCGCCCGATGCCTGCCGCTTTGCCGGCCGCTGCCCCTATAAGCAGGAGCTGTGTGATCGGGAAGAGCCGAAGCTGCGTGAGATCCATCCGGGTCACTGGGTGGCCTGTCACTTTGCCGGCAACCTCGTCCAGACCGAAGACATCATCGTCGGCGGACAGGTGGTGGCGGCCGAAGAAGGCGAAGACATCGATATCCAGGAGCTGGCTCGCCAAGAGGTGGCGCCGGAGGAGGATATCTTGACCGAAGAGGCGGCTGAGGTCGAACCCGAGGATATCATCGAGGTCGAAGAAGCCAAATCGGAAGAGACCATCATCACCAAATGAAGCGTCCTCTGATCGACAAGGCCAATACCACCAAATGGATGCTTCGGGGACTGTTGTTTGTCCCGATCCTGATGATCACCGACTATTTCTATCGTCAGCAGCGCTATAGCGGCAGTCTGATGGAGACGGTCTTGATGATCGGCGTCATCATCAGCGTGATCGGAGTACTGCAGCTGTTTCTGGGCGTCTATGCCTGGCTGAAACACCGTTTGATCGATAACGGATAAGACCAAAAGACCGGTCGCATTAGCGGCCGGTTTTTCACCCCAAGACGTGAGGAGAAGAATGAGGATCGAAGGACTGAGGCTATATTTGCGTGATACCCGCTTGAGTGATCTGGAGCAAAGGCGACACTGGGAGCTGATCGATACCGAATGGAAGGCCTGGGACGCCCCCTGGGAGTATGAGGGGCTATCGAAGGAGGCGCTGGTGCTTGAGTCTGAGCGCTATCTCGAGAGACTAAAAAGGCGACTGGAGAGGTCGCTCGGGCTGGCTGATACCGGTTTTCGGGTCGGCTTTGAGATCGTCCTCAAACAAAAGGATCGACCCATCGGCTGGGTCAACTGCTATGAGATCACCGATCGCTTTGAATGGACGCCCGGCATCAATGCCATGGGCACGGCCGTAGGCCTCGTGATCCCGGCGGTGAGTGATCGGGCCAAGGGCTATGGGGCCGAAGCTCTGCTGGCCTATATCGACTACTTTCGCACCATCGGCTACCGCGAGCTCTATACTCAGACGTGGTCGGGCAATCGGGCAATGGTCTGTCTAGCCGAGCGGCTGGGCTTTGAGGTCATCGAGCGCCGGCGAAACAGCCTGCTGGTCCGGGGAGCGCGTTATGATGGTCTGACCTACCGGCTCGAGCTGTAGCCGACCGGTGGGCTGTTTTTGTTTGCTTGAAAAGAATCGATCGACCGATCACTCAGGTGTCGGTCGATCAGACGTTGAGGGTCTTTTGTCGGCTTGGTCTTCGGACGACTCGGCCGAGTCGGTCCTTGGTTTTTATCTATTCAATATGAAGTCCAGATGCCGGCTTAGGCGATCCCGTTGATAGGGGATCAGCCCGTCGCTAAAATAGTCCAGAAACTCGGCTCGACTCAGCCAGCGAAAGTCAATCGTCTCGCCGGCTTGGAGGGTGATGTTGTCTTTGGGCCAGTCGGTGACACATAGGAAACCGACAAAGATGGCTTGGACATCCGTGGTCTGACGATAGAGCTCGGTGAATTCTCCCCGGCGGATGCCGGTCTCTTCGGCCAGTTCTCGTTTGGCGGCCTGCAGCGCGGTTTCGCCGGCGAGTGCACTGCCTGAGGCACTGGCTTCATGATAGCCGGGAAAGTCGAGCTTGGTGTGGTCTCTTTGCATGAGAAGAAAACTGCCGTCGGTGTGGCGGACGGTGATCTCCACCACCAGGTGATAGTAGCCCCGCGGGATGCTTTTCCCCCGGATCAGCCGAAAGCCGGCCAGTCGGCCATCTGCGTGTCTGGCGTCCCACTGCTCCATCAGCCGCGCCACCTTCGTTTGTCGCGTTGGATGCGTCGCCGGACGGCTCGCAGGATCGAGGCTCGTAGGATCAGAAGCAGAATGAGCAGACCGATCAGGTAGAGGGTGAGTGTGATCAGGCTTTGTTTGATGTTTTTTTGCATCACCGGGTCGGTCGGTTCGTCGACCGGCTCCGCCTCCGGGATGTCTTGGTCGACCTCGACCGGGACGGTGACGTCCTCAAAGGCGACGCTTGGGGCCTCAAAGCCCGGTAGATAGGCCCGATCACTGACTCGTACCACCCGCTCATCAAGCAGTGTAAAGCTTAGGGGTTCATCCCCGACGGTGTCGATCAGATCCTCGGTCGTGATGATCCGGCGGCCATCGATGTCATGCTCACCGGCCGGCAAGACGACGCGGGAGGCATACTTTGAAAAACTCTCACTCATGAGGACATGGCCGATGATGCTGCGATAGCCTTCGCTTTCCCAGTCCTCCCATAGGCCGGCTCCTTGGACGATGGCGACCAGACGGGTATCGCCCTGCTGGGCGGTCAAGGCGAGATTATAGGCGGCTTCATTGGTCGAACCGGTCTTTAGGCCATCCATGCCCTCGAAGGCATAGTAGGCCCCGGGCAGGGTGAGATTGCGCGACTCGAACAGCTCCTCAAACTCGGTCCCCGGCTTTAGGACAAAGCTGGGCTGGACCGAGTGGGCCAGGACCTGCGGATAGTCTCTGACCAGGTGGGCGGCAAAGATCGCCTGATCATAGGCGGTCGAGACATTGTCGGCACCCGGTGTCAGGCCCTCGAGATAGGGCAGGAGGAGGTCATTGTTTGCACCGACGACATTGACATAGCTCGTATTGGCCATGCCCATGTCTCGGGCGGTCTGATTCATCAGCCAGACCACCTCTTGATGAGTCCCCAGCTGATTGGCCAGCAGCAAAACAGCCGAGGCCGAGGAGGGGATGATCGTCAGATCCAACAGCTCCGAGATCGTAAAGACCGACCCGAGCGGCATATAGTTATTTGAAAGCTCACTATCACTTGAGAGATAGGCGACATCCTCACTCACTTCGACCTCGGTCTGTTCGGTGAAATCACCCCGGGCCATCGCCTGATAGGCTAGATAGACGACCATCATCTTGGCCAACGAGGCGGTCGGCCAAAGGATCTGCTCATCCTCTTGCCACAAGATGGCACCGGTGGTGGCATCGGCGACGATGGTCCCGCCCTTTGGCAGGTAGGCCGGATCGATCAGATAGCCGTATTCTGAGCTCAACTCAGACACCGATTGAGCAAAGCTCACGGTTTGAAATAGAGGAGTGAGTAGGATGATGGCACACAGCAGTGCGCTGAAGAGTCGTTTCATGAGATATCCTTTCGCATCGAGTGCTCCTTCATCTTAATCGATAACATTTTTGGTTACAACCATTATGAGGCATCTCATCACAAAAATATCGACTTTGTCTGTGATACAATGAGCCTGATATGGAGGCAGTGTGAGAATATATATCGGTCCTGATAGTGCGACCAAACGACAATTTATTTTTGAACAAATGAAT
Organism: Tissierellia bacterium; assembly: GCA_012838225.1. GTDB lineage: Bacteria > Bacillota > Clostridia > Peptostreptococcales > Acidaminobacteraceae > DUPT01. The sequence continues at coordinate 12,504 of DUPT01000041.1, read as the reverse complement.
CGAGGCGGTGAGGTCACAGTCATCACCCCGGAGCAGAGCACCCTGGCCTATGAATCGCAGATGATCCGGATGCTCGATCTGCCCGGGATGATCGATGTCCAGGTGACGAGTCTGAGTCACATCCGAAACACCCTCAGCCGAGACATCTTCACCCCGGAGCAAGAGGCGATTGGGGAGATCGGTAAGAAGATGCTCTACCGCGATATTCTCGATGAGCTGGGGCCAAGGCTTCGGATCTTTCGCAATATCGATCAGCCCGGCTTCTACGAGGAGCTTGAGGCGACGATCGATCGCTTGATGCGTGACGGTGTCGGGAGTGAGGTGTTTTCGGAGCTGCTCGAGGAGCAGTCGCCCGATTCTTTAGTCTATCAGAAGCTGGCCGACCTGCAGTTGATCTATCAGCGCTTTGATGAGCGGATGACCGGCGAATACTTCGATCTCGAGCAGAGCCTCGCGCTGTTCGAGCGTGAGGGGCATCGCTTTCGCTTATTCAGTCCCGAGGAGGTCTGGCTGGTCGACTTCAAGCACTTCGATGATGCCAGCCTGAGGATGCTTAGAAAGATCTCGGCTCATACCAAGCGAGTGTGTATCGCTTTGGCGTATGAGGCCGATAAACCGTGGATCTATCAGGTGACTTCAGACACCCTGGGGCTACTGGTCGATACCTTCTCGGCCGAGGTGATCGAGATCAAGACCGACGACACATCGATCAGGCGATTGGCGGAGGGTCTGGTGGCGCTCGATCCATCGCCGATCGAGGCGCCGCTTCGGGTGTTTGCCGCCGAGGACGTCTATGAGGAGGTCGAATTCATCGGTCTCGACATCCTCCAAAAGCTTCGCTTGGACGAAACGCTTCGGCTGGAGGATATCCGCCTGATTGCGGCCGACCTGGAGAGCTACGAATTCACCATCAAGAGTGTTTTCTCGCAGCTTGGCCTGCCGGTGTTTAGTGATGATCGCAAATCGATCGTCAGAAACCGGATCATCAAAAGCATCCTGGCCCTGATGAATATCTACCTGGCCGGCTATCGGCGAGAGGATGTCATCAGCTTTCTTAAAGGCTACCTGAGTGAATCGGATTGGGATGATCTCGACCGCTGGGAAAACTATGTCATTGAGCGCGGCATCAACTTCAAACGCTTTCGTGAGCCGATGGCCGATGAGGCGATGGAGGCCCTGAGGCAGCGCTTCTTAGGCCCGGTCCTATCGGGCGAGTCGTTCTATAAACAGCGCCGAACGATCGGGGCGTTTTGTGATGGGCTGCGTGAACTATTGATCCTTCTACAATATCCCGAGCGGATCGAACAGACCGTCAAGATCTATGAGGAGCGGGGCGAGACCGAGGAGATGCTTATCATCACTCAGGTCTGGAACAGCCTGATCGATGCCTTATCACAGCTCAAAAAAGTCGCCGGGCATAAGGAGGTCAGCTTTCGGCAGTACAAGCGGCTGTTTGATTCAGCCATCAAGGACTTGAATGTCGGCATCATTCCACCGGTCGAGGGTCGGATCACCCTGGCGACCCTGCACCGCTCGACCCATGCGCCGTGTCGGGTGCTATATTTTTGCGGCATGGCCGAGGGAGTGGTCCCAAGAGACTATCTCGACACGGGGCTGCTCAAGCATAAGGAAAAGTATCGCATCAAGGAGTTCGGTTATCGCTATTTCGATACGCCGGAGTTCAATGAAAACCTCGATGTTTTGGATCAGTTCATTGCGCTGTCGATGGTCGAAGACGAGTTGATCTTCACCTATGCCGGCGGAAACTATACCTCTGAGACGATGACGCCCTCGCTCTATATCAACCGCGGCCTGGGCATCAGCGGCGCCGAGGTCGAGCGCGGTCTGCAGCGCCATTATCAGGAGCATCCCGATACGGCCTTTCGCTACGCAGTCGAGGCGATCCGGGAGGGTCGGCGTGAGCTGATCCATCAGCTGAGTGATCACGAGCTCCACCTGATCGAGCAGGCGCTGATCAACCCGGTCATCACGCCACCGGTCGATCGCCGGGGGAAAAAGGTGTCGGCCAGTGCCTCTCGGTTGGAGCGGTTTCGCCGCTGTCCCTATAGCTATTTTGTCCGGTATGATCTAAAGCCGGTCATTCGGCGTGAGTTTCGAGTCGAGGCATTTGATATCGGGGATCTCTATCACCTGCTGATCCAGCAGGCGCTTGAAGCCTATCACGAGAAGCGACTGATGAGACAAAGCATCCCGGCTTTTATTGATCGGTTGATGGATACGGTCTTGTCGATGGAGCAGTACGAGCGGTTTTCGCATACGGCGGCCAGCCGCTACTTTATCGAACGGGCCAAACGGGTGGCCACCTTTGTCATCGGGGTATTGATCGATCAGATCGAGCGGAGTGAGTTCGTGCCGACCTATTTTGAAAAGACGATCCAGGTGGGGCTCGATAAGTTTGATCTTCGAGGCAAGATCGATCGGATCGATGTCAAGGACAATCGCTTCACGGTGATCGATTATAAGACCGGCTCGAAGACCTTCGATCTCAACAGCATCTATCAGGGGATCGACCTGCAGCTGACACTCTACGCCGATGCCTTTAAAGCCGAGCAGGCCATGGAGCCGGCCGGCCTATTCTATTTCAATATCAAGGATCCGATCCTTGATGAGGCGAAGGATCGGGACAAGGAGCTTCGCCTAAGCGGTATCAAAGCCGGCGATATCTCAGGTCTTGAGACAACCGAAGGCCCGAGCTTCTACCCGAGTGAGCATATCAGTGATGAGATGATGGAGAAGCTGACCAAGCGGGTGCGCCGGCTCAGTCAGTCCTATGTTGATCGGATCGAGGCGGGCGATATCGCCATCCGGCCCATCCGGATGAACTACCTGGCCTGTGACTATTGTGACTTTGGTGCGATCTGTCGATTTGATCGCTTAAGACAGGGCTTTTCTGAGGAGATGATCGAGAAGCTGAAAAAAGACGACATCTATGAACGATTGATGGAAGAAGAAACGGAGTAGCTCGGGCTACTCCGTTCATTTAGGCACTCAGTGGTTCTTGGACCGGGGTCACCGGGACGAACCGGGTCTGGCCATCTAAGTCGATCACGACCTGAGCAATATTTTTAAAGTGATCACTTACTCGTTCGAGATTACTGAGGAGGTCAAGCATCAGCAGTCCGGTATCGATCGAGGTCTCGTTTTTATTCATTCGAGCGACGATGTTTTTGCGAGACGATCGCTCGAAGCTATCGAACTCCTTCTCGATCAAGACGACCCGCTGGGCCTTTTCTAGATCGCCCTCCTGGATGGCTTCGATCACCAGCGTGATCCCTTCCATCACCCGCCCATGGGCCTTATAGACCGTCCCCAGCGACGGCTCATCCAGCTGCAGGTCGTTGTCGATAAATGAGGTCGCCAGATCCGAGATATTCTCGGCATGATCGCCGATCCGCTCGATATCATTGATGGTATGGAATAAGGAATCGATCATCTGGCGATCGCTCGCATTGAGCGGCGTTTTCGAGAGCTCGACCAGGTAGCGAAAGATTTCTTTTTCCATCAGATTGATCCGGTATTCTTTATCGATCGTCTGCATGACCATGTCTTTGTCTTTGGTGATCATGGCCTGGAGGGAGGAGTCAAGTGATTCCTTGGACAGTGAGGCCATGGCGCTCATCTCCTTGACGGCGTTTTGCGTGGCCACAAACGGGGTCTTTAAAACCCGGGGGTCGAGATGGGTCGTCTGGGCCGGAGCCGGGATGGCTCGCTCGGGGACAAAGATGGTCGAGAGCCACATCAAGACACCGGCAAACGGGAAGAGCAGGATGACATTGATGATATTGAACAGCGAGTGAGCATTCGCAATCTGCCGAGCCACCATGCCCGGATCGATCGCCGTGACTACCCGGGCGATAAACGGCCCGAGAATAAGCGAAAAGATGATGGTCCCGATGATATTGAAAATCAGGTGGATGACACCGACCCGTTTGGCATTGGTGGAGGAGCCGATCGAGGCGATCAGAGCCGTGGTACACGTTCCGATATTATCCCCGTAGAGGATATAGAGGGCCGAGCCCAGCGGAATCATCCCCTCGGCCGCCAGGGCCACCAGGATCCCCATCGAAGCGGATGAGCTCTGTAGGATCAGTGTCAGAGCAAAGCCGGTAAAGATCCCCATGATCGGATTGTACTGGAAGTCGACGAGGAGTGTTCGAAACCACTCGACCTCGCGCAAAGGCGACAGAGAGTTCTTTAAGAGATCCATCCCGATAAACAGGATACCGAGACCGATCAGGATATCGGCCATATGCTTTTTGGTTTCGATCTTTGAGGTCATTTTGATGATCATACCGACCATCACCAAGACCGGGGCGATCATATTGATATCGAGTGAGATCAGCTGCGAGGTGATGGTGGTGCCGATATTGGCCCCCATGATGACGCCAACCGCTTGAGAGAGCTTCATCACGCCGGCATTGACCAGACCGACGACCATGACCGAGGTAGCCGACGAGCTCTGGATGACCATGGTGACGATCGTGCCGGCGATCACGGCTACGAACCGGTTTCGGGTCATGCGTTCGATAAAGCCTTTGAGTCGGCGACCGGCGGCCTTTTGCAGACCGTCGGACATCAGTGACATACCGTAAAGAAACAAGCCAAGACCGGAAATGATTCCGAGGGCGATACTAAGCCACATAAGCGCTCCTATGATTGCAGGTGAGATGGAAGTCGGTTGGACTTAACGCTATCTTAACATAAGCCCAGACCGATTATACACTTTTTCAGTCGGCGTGGGCAGTATCTTTGATTATTTGTTCATGCTAAAATAATACGAGTGAGGTAATTATGCAGTGGACTCCCCAGCAACAACAAGTCATCGATGATCGCGGCCGCAATGTCCTGGTGGCGGCCGCCGCCGGTTCGGGTAAAACGGCCGTATTGACCGAGCGGATCATCAGCCTATTACGAGACGGGCACAGCCTGGATGATTTCTTGATCATCACCTTCACCAAGGCATCCGCCAAGGATATGAAGGATAAGATCCGCCGGGCGATCGAGCAGAACCCGTCGCTTCGGCGTGAAGAAAAGAAGCTGGCGACCGCTCAGATCTCGACCATCGATTCGTTTTGTCATACCATCGTGCGTGATCACTTCTACTACCTGGATGTCGATCCGGCCTTTCGGATCGCCGATCAAAATGAGATCGCCATCCTCCAAGATGATGAGCTGAGCGATTTGTTTGAGGAGCGTTATGAAGCCCTCGAGCCGGCCTTTTTAGACCTGGTCGAGGTATTTGGTCCGGACCGAAGCGATGTCGGTCTCAGACAGGCCGTATTGACGCTGGAGACCTACCTCAACAATCGGATCGATCGGAGAGAGGCGATTGGTCAGATCCTGGCCGGCTTTGATGACGAGGACTATTGGCAGACGAAGCTGTCCCACTATATCGGCTGGCATGAAGACGAGATCAAGCGCTTGGTGGCTGAGGCGAGGGAGCTGTGCTTTAACGACAAGACGACCCAAACCATCGAAGCCGACCTAGCGCTGCTTCAAAGCGGCCGGCTCGGTTTTCCGCGCTATCCGGTGTTGACGAAGGCAGAAAAAGCCGACCCCGAGCTGGTCGAGACCAATGATGCCCTCAAACGGATCCGCGATCGCTACCGCAAGCTGGCCCAGAACTTTTATCAGAATCTGGCGGCCGAGGGCGATTTCTCGAGTTTGATGAAAGACTATCGCAACCAACAGGCTCGCATGAGTGCCTTGATCGAGCTGACCGAGGACTTTCATGAGCGGTTCTTCTCTAAACGCAAGGACATGAACATGTTCTCGTTTGCCGATATCGAGCACCTGGCCCTAAAGGCGGTCCAGGACCCTGATATCGCTCAGACGTATCGGGAGCGGTTTTCGTTTATCTTTATCGATGAGTATCAGGACACCAATCCGATCCAGGAGGGCTTGATCGAGTGTATCAAGCGAGACAACAATGTCTTTATGGTCGGTGATATCAAGCAGAGCATCTATCGCTTCCGTCAGGCCGATCCGACGATCTTTCTACGTAAATTCCATGCCTATGCCAAGCCGAGCAAAGCATCGGTCCGGATCGATCTCAACCGCAACTTTCGCTCCGCCAAGCCCATCATCGAAGGGGTCAACCGGATCTTTGAGACCATTATGCTAGAAGACTATGGCGGCATCGCCTATGATGATAAGTCGGCGCTTGAGTTTGGGAATCTGAACCTGTCGCATCTTGAGGATGATGTTGAGATCATGCTGATAGAAGCCGGGACGGGGGAGAGAGAGCAGGCCGAGCTCGATCATATCATCCGGCGGGTAGCTCAGCTTCGCCGGGAGGGCTATCGCTACCGTGATATGGTGATTTTGATGCGAGCGCCTTCGGCCATAGCCGATCGGGCGATCGAGCAGTTTAAGGAGGCGGGGCTGCCGCTGAGCTTGGACTATTCGAGTGCCTATCTAAAAAGCCTCGAGGTCGAGATCCTGCTAAACTACCTGCGACTGATCGATAATTTCCGGCAGGACATTGCGCTGATGAGTGTGCTGCGTTTGCCTCGCTATGGGCTGAGTGATCAGGATCTGTTGGATATCAGGCATCAGGTGCCGAGGGTGGCCTTTCATGAAGCTGTGAGGAGTGAGGCCCTGGATCAGACGCTAAAGGAGAAGCTCTCGGTCTTTTTCGAGGAGCTCGAGACTTTTCGGCGCCACAGCCGATCGCTTAGTATCGATGCCCTGCTCCAAGAGATCTATCATACGACAAACTATGAGCCGTTTATCCTGCTTATGCCCGATGGCAGGCAGCGTCTGGCCAATGTCAGGCTGTTGTTCCATTTGGCGGGGGACTATGAGCAGACGTCCTTTGTCGGCCTGAGTAAGTTTTTGCGCTATGTCGAGCGCATCATGGAGGTCGATAAGGATATCGAGGCGGCCCGGATCATTCCCGAGGACGCTGATACCGTTCGGCTGATGAGTATCCATAAGTCAAAAGGGCTGCAGTTTCCGGTCGTGTTTGTGGCCGGGCTTCATCGGCGCTTCAATGAGCAAGACGTCTCCCGGCCGCTGATCGTGTTGGATGATCGGGCGGTGATGACCGATGTCGATCTGGACAAGCGGGTCAGTCGCCAACCGCTCTTTAAGCGTCTGCTCCAGGACGATCTGCGAGCGGCTTCGCGCCAAGAGGAGATCCGGCTGCTCTATGTGGCCATGACCCGGGCCGAGAAGCGACTGATCCTATCGGCGGTCGTACCCGATCGGTCGAAGGCCCTGGCGGCGATCGAGCCGCACAGCCTCAGCAGTCTGCGGGACTGCAATACCTACTGGCGATTGATCTCGGGGGCCATGGTGATCGATTGTGACGGCCATAGCCGGCCGGGCTATCGCTTGGTCGAAGAGAAGGAGCTCGATTGCTTCGATCAAAAGGCGATGGTCAGTCGGGTGGCCTCAAGCGAGCGATCCGTCACGCCCCGAGCGATCCGGCCGCGGGTGGCCGATAGCAAATACTCGGTGACCCGGTTGATCCAGCAGGAGGTCGTGGCGCCAAAGCTTACTCAGAGCTTTGATGAGGAGCTGATCGGCGGGATCGAGAAGGGGATCCGGTTTCATAAGGCAATGGAGTGGCTTGATTTTTCCGATGTGTCGGGCTCGCTCGATCGCCTGGAGGCCGACAAGATCCTGGAGGATTTCCAGGACCGGGCATTGGTAGAACGCTTCCTGAGTCATGAATTGATGCAGGAGTTTCTAGCCGGGGCGATAAGGCTTCGCCGAGAGCTCCCGTTCGTCTATCGGATGGCGATCGGGGATGAGGAAACACTCGTCCAGGGGATCATCGACCTGGTGATCGAGCGACCCGGCGGAGATGTCCTGATCGACTATAAAACCGATGTCTCCTTGGCCTATCTGCCACAGTATGAAAGGCAGGTGGGCTACTACGCTGAGGCCTATCAGGCGATCACCAAACGAAGCGTTTCTCGCAAGCTCATCTGGTTTGTCCGATTGGGACGTTTTATTGAAATTGACTAGATCGTTTTAGAGAGGGTTAGCCTCTCTTTTTTTCTCCATACCAAATCCACACCCAACCGTTAGACTAGAAGACCTAAAGGGGGAGTATGATGACCAGGATATTGCTGCTAGAAGATGAAGCCGTCATTCGCGAGGTCGTATCGGAGTATCTGGTGATGGCCGGTTATCAGGTAGAGGCGACCGAGGATGGTCAGGCGGCGCTCGATGCCTTGGCTGAGGCGTCGTTTGATCTGGCGATCCTCGATATCATGGTGCCGGGGCCATCGGGTCTGGAGGTATTGGCTTTTATTCGACAACACCAGCCGGCACTGCCGGTCATCATGCTCAGTGCCCTAGAGGATGAGAAGACGCAGATCGATGCCTTCAATCTGTTTGCCGATGACTATGTCACCAAGCCCTTCTCACCGATCCTGCTCCTGAAGCGGATCAAGACCATCCTGCACCGACGAGTCGAGACGACCGTCACCTCCGGCGCTTTAGAGCTGGTATGCGATGAGTCGGCCTATCAGGCGTTTTATAGCGGCCGGAGTCTTGAGATGACGCTGAGTGAGTTTGGGCTGCTTTTGGCGCTGTATCAGCGGCCCCAGCAGGTGTTTACCCGGGAGCAGTTGATCGAGGCGATCTAACAGGGGGACTACTATGGGAGTGATCGGGTGATCGATTCTCATATGAAAAATCTGAGAAAGAAGCTGCCCAAGCCCTATATCAAGACGATCATCGGCGTGGGCTATCAGTTTGATGGGAGTTTGAGATGACCCTCTCACGTAAGACCTTGATCTATACCTTTATCATAAGTCTTCTTGTGATGGCCTTTTTTGCCAGCTATCTCCTCTGGCTGTTGCCGGGGCTGTATGTCGAGCATATCAATCAGGCCCATATCGATGATTTTCAGGCGCAGCATCTGTCTTTTCTGGACAAAGGCTCCTACGACGGGATCGAGTCGACCAATCCGGTCACGAGCATCTCGCTGGTCCTACCTAAAGCGTCCGGGGATATTCGAGTCCACTCCATTATGCTCGATGCCAGGATTGTGATCAGACAGGATGAGCTTCAGGCGATGATCGATCAGTGGCAGCGGGAGCTGTTGGATTTTTCGGTTGATGCAGCGACTGAACCGGTGGTGGTGGATCTGAGCCGGCAGTTTCAGGCGCTGTTTCAGCGGGCGATCGACGAGCTGCCGTTTGATATGGAGGTTGAGCGCTACCGACCGATCGAGTTTTCACCCGATGATATCACGTATGATTTTCGCCGGGTGTCATCGAGTACCCGGATCATTGCCCTGGCCGGCCGATTCGATTCGAATGACTACATGAACCTGATCGCCGTGACCGATCAAGCCGAGCATATCGTGATGAGTTGGTCGAGTGTCGTGACCGGCTCGATCGATCAGATCCGGCCGGTGACGACGCAGAGTCTGCCGATGATCACGCTGGTGGTGCTGGTGATCGTGACACTGGCCTCCTACCTGTTTGCCCGGCGGATCGTTGAGCCCATCACCCAAGTGTCACATCATGCCAGAGACCTGATGGCGGCCGACTATCAGCCGATGGCGCCGCTCAAGCTAAGGGGCGGTGATGAGATCACTTCCCTAGCGGAGGATCTGGATGCCTTGTATGAGAGGCTACGGACGCAGTATGATGAGCTGGCACATGAGCATACCCGTCAGGAGGTGGTGCTGCGATCGAGCTCTCATCAGCTGAAAACGCCGATCACCGCCTCACTGCTCCTAGTCGAGGGGATGATGAACCGGGTCGGTCGCTACGCCGATCATCAAGCCAATCTGCCGCTGGTAAGAGAGCAGCTGATGGCCATGCAGCAGATGGTCGAATCCCTTCTGTCCCTTCAGGCGATGGATCAGACCGGAGAAAAGGAAACGATCCGGCTGGCTGATTTCCTAGACGATTTCTTGAAGACGTATCGTGAGCTGGCGGCGACCAAAGGTATTCGGCTCCAGCTCAAGGGAGATAAGACAATCACCGCCGATCCCGCTGTCCTAACCAAGCTGTTCGATCCGATCCTATCGAATGCCATCAGCTACAGTGCTCCCGGAGGCAGGGTGGAGATCCGCCTGGATCAAGCCATCACGCTGACGAACAGCCCGGCCAGGATCGATGACGAGGTGCTGGCTCATGCCTTGGAGCCGTTCGTATCATCTCACCGCAGCCCCGGCCGCGGCCTCGGTCTCTACCTGGCCAAACACTACGCCACGCTTTTGGGCTGGCAGCTCTCACTTGAACAAAGTGAAGAACGTGTCACGATCAGACTAAGTGAGTCATCAAAAACACATAGCAGATCCATTCGGTCTTCATAATCAGTGGTTAGACTAGGACACAATAAAGGAGGCAGCTATGATTAAGATCGACCACCTACAGGTCCACTACGGTCAACACCTGGCTCTAGATATCACGCAACCGATCGCGATCCGCCCCGGGGAGCGGGTCGGGATCATCGGCAGTAACGGTGCCGGCAAGACGACGCTCTTAAATGCCCTGCTATCACTCATCCCGTCGCGCGGCAGCTTTCGCTTAGGCGCTTCAATTGAAGATATCGCCGTCCACCTGCAGCAAAACAACTACGCCCAGACGATGGCGATCAGGCATGTCATTGAGACGGTGACCGGAAAAAAGATCGGCCAGGATCAACGACTGGACGAGCTGATCGACTACTTTTCCTTTCAAGACAGTCTGAAGAAAAAATTCCACCACCTCTCGGGCGGTCAAAAGCAACGACTGACGCTGATCTTGGTGTTGTTTCAGGATGCACCGCTGGTGTTTTTTGATGAGGTCACCTCGGGACTCGACTTTGAGAGTCGCCAGGGGCTGGTCGAGCTGATGGATTCGTGGTATAGCCAATCCGATACGACGCTGTGCTATATCACCCACTACTATGAAGAGCTGGAGACCTTGGTCGATAAGATCCTGATGCTGGAGGATGGTCGGGTCGTTTGCTTCGGCGATAAGACCGACCTGTTTCAACAGTACTGTGGCCGAAGTGTCTATACGCTAAGCCGCACGCCGGAGCATGAGGCCTTGGTCAGTGGCTTTGCTCAGCTGAAGGCACCGCCGCATTTGATCGCGCTGCAATCGCCCGATCAAGCGAGTGATGAACGGATCTCTCAGACGCTCAATCAAGCCAATGTCAACTATAAGCGATCGATAAGCGATGTCGAGATCATGAGCTTTAATGCCAAGGCTGGGAGGTGGTCATGATCAGGACCAGACGTCATCTGTTTTGGTATGAGCTGCGCAATGTGTTAGGCAACTGGTATACGCTGGTCTTCGGAATGGCTTTTCCGGTCCTGATGGCGATCGTGATCTCTCAGACAGCCCTTCAGGATGTGCCCGAAGCCTTTAAGTCGACGGCCATCACCGGGGTGGTGCTGGGCTTTGCTCAGCTGATCCCGATGGCCGGGATCTTCCTGGGTCATTCGGCTATCTATGCCAAGGAGCTGGAGGATAAGGTGCCGCTTCGGATGCAGCTGTTCGGCTTTTCTCAGCGGTCGATCCTTTGGGCAAAGCTTCAGGCTCAGCTGGTGTTTCAGACGCTGGCCCTGCTGTTTCACTTCGGTCTGCTCTATCCGATCCTGGGCTATGATCGACCAAGTCCGGCTGGTCTTATCATCTACCTGCTGGTCTTGTATAGCCTGGCCACGATCTATTTCGTCCTGGCTCACGGCATCGCCAACTTCTTTCGCCGGTTCGGGCCGGCCTATGGCCTGTCGATGCTGATCTATTTTACCTTTATGCTCCTGGGCGGCATGATGGGGGTAACGTCGGCGATGCTGCCAAAGCCGGTCAGGGCTCTGGCGGATCTTCTTCCGCCGACGCATCTGTCTAAGCCCGCCATCACCGATCTGTGGATCGGCTCGGCGTATAATTATTCTATGCTGGGGCAGGCGATGCTGTTCTTTGGGGCCCTCTCGCTCCTGGTACTGTTTGGCAGCTTCATCTACCGCCGAAACCGAGCCTATTGATCGAAGCATCAAAGCCAATAAAAAAAGGCCTTAGCGGCCTTTTTTTTCATTAGACGGTAGCAGTGTCTTTGGTCTTATCGAGCTTTTCCATCGAGAAGCCGGTGAAGCCGTAGATGATCGAAACGATCGGGTTCAACCAGTTGAGGAAGGCATACGGTACATACGACCACGGCTCGATGGCCAGGGCCTCGATCATGAACGCCCCGCAGGTATTCCACGGGATGAGCGGTGAGGTCAAGGTACCGCTGTCCTCCAAGGCACGTGAGAGGTTTTTCGGATGGAGATTCTCGGCTTCATAGGCTGTCTTATACATCCGACCGGTAATGACGATCGAGAGGTATTGGTCGGCCGTGACGAAGTTGATAAAGATACAGGTGACGATGGTGGCTGTGACCAGTCCGCCGACGCCCTTGGCGATCTTTAGGATGACATCGACCAAAGAGCCCAGCATCCCGGTCGTCTCCATCACGCCACCAAAGATCATGGCGCAAAGGATGAGGGAGATAGTCCATATCATGGAGTCGAGGCCGCCT
>DUPT01000040.1 GCA_012838225.1 Tissierellia bacterium | reverse complement strand
TGTTCTTGAAGGAGCGACTTAGCCCTCAGCAACTGGCCGGCATGAGTCTGGTGGTAGGATCGATCGTACTGCTTCGGTTGCTTGAGATGAGAGCCAATCGGATAGTTGCTCAGCCGACCTTGCCACCGCACGAACCATTTGATAAGGTTAGATAGACAGATAAAAAGATAGAAACATTGGAGAGTTATGAATACAATCAAACGCCATCGTCGATCGTTGCTTTTATTGGCGGTCTACTTCCTGGGCAGCCTGCTGTATCAGTGGACCAATCAGCCGATCGGAGTTGTTCGAACTCTTTGGACGCCCCTCGATGAACGGATCCCCTTTTGGTCGGCCTTTATCCTGGTCTATCATTCGTGGTATCCCTTCATTCTGGTCGGACTATGGCAGGTATTCGTCCGAGACGAAGGCCGGTTTCATCGGCTGATGCGTCATTTGATCATCGCTCAGCTGATTGCGATCGTGATCTTTGTGGTGTTCCAGACTGAGGTCATACGACCTGAGATCACTTCCCAGGATATCTTCAGTCGTTTGGTGGAGTGGACGTATCGGATCGATCGGCCGTATAATGGCTTTCCCTCGATCCATGTCCTGACCTCCCTCATTACCGCTTGGCACTATGGGAGAGTCTTTCGTGATCGACCGGTCCAAGTGTTGAGCTATCGCCTATACAGCGGATTGATCATTTTGTCGACGCTGTTTGTGAAGCAACACATGGTATGGGATATCCTGGGTGCGCTGGCAGTGGCCGGGCTTAGCTATGCATTCGGTCGAAGTCAAGGAAAAGAGGTCTCATGGGACGAGACAAAACAATCAAAACCAATGCCATGAGGCTATTGGACAAAGCAAACATCAAATATCAGGTGAGCTCCTATACGGTAGCCGATGGCAAAAACGATGGCATCAGTGTCTCCCATAAGCTGGGGGTCGATCCATCGCTTGTCTTTAAGACGCTTGTCCTGACATCGGACAAGTCGTTTCATGTCGCCATCATTCCGTCTGATCATTCACTTGATCTTAAGTCGACGGCCAGAGCGTTTGGTGTCAAGCGAGTCGAGCTGATTGCCGTGAAGGATCTATTGCCTCTAACGGGCTATATCAAGGGCGGCTGCTCTCCATTAGCGATGAAAAAGGTCTTCCCCAGCCTGATCGATCAGACCGCTCAAGCACTTGAAGAAATCTATATCTCTGCCGGCAAGATCGGCTGGCAGATCAGAGTGAACCCCGGTGATCTGGCAGACTGCCTGTCGGCCGGATTTGCCGTATTGTCTATAAAGGAGTAAACATGTCTTTTCTAATCGGTTGTCACCTATCATCCTCTAAGGGTTTTGTTGCGATGTATCAAACGATGGTCGAGCTTGGCGGCAATACCTTCCAGTATTTTTCGCGTAATCCCCGCGGCTCTGCTAAAAAGGTATTCGATGAAGCGGATGCGAGACGGTTTACGGAGCTGATGCGAGGTGATCAGTTAGCCTCTGTGATTTGTCACGCCCCGTATACCTATAATCCGGCTTCGGCTAAGGATCATGTCAGAGAGTTTGCTAGGATGGCCATGGCGGAGGATCTCGAGGATCTAAAGTACTTTGATGATGTACTGTATAATTTCCACCCCGGCTCCCACGTCGGTCAGGGAGAAGACAAGGGGATCGAACTCATTATCGAGCTTTTAAATGACATCATCACGGATGAGACACCGGGGACGCTGCTGCTTGAGGGCATGTCGGGTAAGGGCAGTGAGATCGGTTATCGCTTTGAGCACCTGAGAGATATTATCCAGGGTGTGAAGCGTCAAGAAATCATGGGAGTCTGTCTCGATACCTGCCACCTGCATGAGGCCGGCTATGATATCGTAAACGACTTAGATGGTGTGCTGGCGGAATTTGACCGGATCGTGGGACTGGACCGGCTAAAAGCCATCCACCTGAATGACTCGAAGAATAAGCTCGGGGCCAAAAAAGACCGCCATGAAAAAATCGGTCAAGGGGAGCTGGGGCTGGACACCTTCTCGCTGGTGATCAATCATCCCAAACTGAAGCATCTCCCGTTTGCGCTCGAGACACCGAATGAATTGCCCGGCTATGCCGAGGAGATCGCTCTACTAAAGAGCTTGCGAATTGACGAATAGATTGAGAGGAAAGCAGTAAACGACAAAAGACTCGCCGTGTGGGCCTGATCGTCGCCGGTGTGATGTTCATCTTCAACCCGTTTCTTACGATCTGGCTGGCCGTTTTGGGTGGCGGCGCCTATTTGGGCCTAAAGAAGCTAAAAGAAAAGGATATCATCTAGCGATTGAGTCATCCCTGACTGTCATGTGTTACCGCCATGATGGAAATGGTGGTTGATTGCTTGCGCTCAGATAGTGATTTGGCTATCGATTATGAGAAAATGGATTGTCAGCAAAAGGAAATCCCCCTTGCGGGGGAGTTTTCCATTTTAGTACCGAAGGACCCTGGATTTTGAAACCCGGTTTCCCAGGTGGGTTCCCTGCGGCGGACGTTGATCTTCCATTTAAGGCCTGATCGAGTTCCACACTAACTCAGGATCCCTTTATCTTCGTTGCGGTTCAAATCGCAAGGTTGGTCTTCGGTATCTTTAGTATACCCCATCTGGAAAAGTTTGCAAACTGCTCACGGCCTTGGTAGGGTCAAAAAACGGCCAAAAATGAAACCTCTGAGAACCAAAGGAATGGCCTAAGGCTTGATTCTTTAAGGGTTCTAGCCGGCGGCGAGACTGAATCATTTTTCCGCAGAAAAAAATGAAACGAAATCATTTTTTGTCGGCTGATCACGCCGAGAGGCGATCAAACCGATGGGCAAGACACTTTCTCAGCTCATCTAAGTGAGAGCAAGCGGTTGGCGACTTCAAAGTAGAGGACCAGGCCTAAGGTGTCGACAAAGGTCGTGATGAGTGGTGCGGCCATCAGCGCCGGATCGAGGCCGACCTTCTTAGCCAGAAGCGGCAGAGAGAAGCCGAAGAACTTCGCAAACACGACAATGCCAAACAGTGCCAACGAGACAGTCAAGGCAATCAGCCACTGATGATCATATTGCAGGTAGATGCGAAGGAAGTTCATGATGGCCAGTCCCAGTCCGACCAGGGATGCGATGCCGAGCTCTTTTCTCATGACCCGAAAGAAATCATGAAAGCCGATCTCATTTAGGGCCATACCGCGAATGATCAGCGTCGAGCTTTGAGATCCGGCATTGCCGCCGGTATCCATCAGCATCGGGATAAAGGTCACCAGGATCGGCAGCATCAAAAAGGCCTCTTCGTAGTGCTGTAGGATCATGCCGTTTAGCATACCGGAAAACATCAGGATCATCAGCCAGGTGAAGCGGTTACGCGATTGTTGGATGATCGATGTTTTCAGATAGGGTCGATCACTCGGTGCCATCGCCGCCATCCGCTCAAAGTCTTCGGTCGCTTCTTCATCGGCGATATCGAGGATGTCATCGAGGGTGATGATCCCGACCAGACGAGTCTCTTCATCGACCACCGGCAGGGCAAAAAAGTCGTATTCCCGGAAAACACCGAGGACCTCCTCTTGGTCCTGATGGGTCGTGACCGATATGACATGCTGATCCATGATATCGGCCACCGTCTCATCATCATCCGATAGAAGCAGGTGCTTGACACCGATCACTCCTTCGAGCAGACGAGCCTCGCCGGTGACATAGGCGGTATAAATGGTATCGACCGGAGAGCCGTGACGGCGAATGTATTGCAGGGCCTCGGCAACGCTCATGCTGCGTTTGAGTTGAATGAACTCAGACGTCATGATGCTTCCGGCGGTGTCGGGTGGGAACTGTAGAAACTGATTGATCAGCCTACGCTTATGAGTCGGCGTCAGCTCCAGGATGCGATTGACGGCATTGGCCGGCAGCTCCTCCAAAAAATCGACGGCATCGTCCGTCTGCAATAGGCTGAACAGGTGTGTCAGCTCTTCGTCCTGAAAAGCTCTCACCAGTTGCTCCTGGACATCACTGTCCAGAAAAGAAAAGGTCTCGGCTCCAAGCTCCTTTGGGAGTAGGCGAAAGATGATGGCGGCATCCTCGGGCGAGATCGTGACTAAGAAGTCGGCAATGTCCGAGGCATGATAGGCGATCAGAACCTTTCGGAGCATCGCAAAATCATGCTGGTGCAACAGCCGCTCCAACTGATCGAGGTGTTTGAAATTGATCATGATTCAATTTTCAAGTGATTCCATGGGCAGAAAAAAAGCGAAGAAAGCTAGTTGGCGATCGGACGAATCAAATGGCCAACACAGCTTGATCCGGTTTTTCCACACGTACGACAAGGGGGAATTTCCACTTGATTCTCCTTTCATATCTAAGATACATCCATCATATCACTCTCGCACTTGCCTGTCACGGCTTAAACGGGCTGACAAAGCCGATCAAAGCGATCAGTCCCGTTAACAAGAAGATATAGGTCCCGGGGGTTCTCAGGATCGCTCGCCAGGCACGGGGCCAAAAGAGCGTAGGTCGGCCATCGATGTCGATCGAGCGGCGCTTGATGATGAGGAGGATCAGACCGAAGAGCCCCAGGGCAATGATCATCAGCGAATACAGCCCCATCGCCTCGGGCGAGACAAAGCGTCCGATCCAGGTGAGGAGGAGTCCGCCGATCACATTGTAGAGGGCGTGATAGACATAGACGGTGGCTAAACTTTTCGTTTTGGCATAGATCCAGGCCAGCAGAAAACCCAGGTAGAAGGTGCACAAAACGACCTTCCAATTGGTGACCGGGGCATGGATCAAACCGAAAAAGAACGCCGACGCACTCAGGTAGAGGGCTTCACCGTGGATCAGCAGCTTATCGCCGAGAAACTTTCGCAGGACCAGCTCCTCAAAAAACGGGGCCAGCCCGAGGAGGACGATATAGTCGAACACAGACTCGAACCGGACGTCTTGATTGATCGGCTCGATCCGAAACAGGTGGATTTCGACATTCACCAGGACAAACAATAATGTGATGGCAAAACAAACCAACAAAAAAGCAGACCGTAAGTCTTAGCGGACAGTCTGATAGCCGGCTTGGTCGATGGCGGTTGATCCACGAGTAAACGGTAGACGATCAGGCTGCCCAGGCCATACAACAGACCATAGCCGAGGATCGTTCGCATGAAGGAACTGAGCGACAGTCGCGGAGCGATCCATAAGGCGAACAGCCAATAGAGCCCGAACATCAGGCTCAGTCCAAGACTGAAGCGTTGCAGGACATCTTTTTTGGAACTCATAACAAACTCCTTTGTCTGATTGTATACCTCGAGCGTTAAGTTGGTATTAACTTTCGGGTGAGACTTTGGGAGAATATGTCGCACCATCGGTGTATGATAGAGTAGAATGGATGATAACCGAGCTTGAGCTTGGCCTAATCGCCAAAGCCCAGTTTGACTTTGATCCGGCGACTCACTTTGACCACCCGGATCTATTCCAACACTAAAAGGAGATAACCGATGATAAGAGACTGTAGTCGCGAGGTAAGAAAAGACGGATTAAGAGGGGGCGAGGGCACCGCTTGGGTGAGGGCCCTGATATCGGGTGGTGAAAGACTCGAAGGTGTCAGCTTTGTAGCCTTTGTTCGCTTGGAGCCCGGTGCCTCATTAGGCTATCATGACCACATCGATGAGGGAGAGATCTACTATATCTTGGAAGGAGCCGGTGATTTCTATACCTCACCGACCGACAGCATCCCGGTCAAGGCCGGTGATATGACCTACCTGCATAAGGATCAAGGCCACAGCATCACCAATACATCAGACGACGACCTGTTGATGCTGGCGATCGTCTATGAAGATATCGTGATCGACCAAGACTGATGGCATGAACGTAAAACCAGCCGGCCCCACAAAGGGTCGGCTGGTTTCAATAGCTAAAAATTTAGCCGGATCGGTTTAGAAATCCTTATGGTATCGGTCCTCTAAAAAGCGACTCAGTCCAAGCCGGATCAGACCCAGGATAGCCAGCGCAATCGCATAGGTGATAAACGGGATACGCAGCGTGAATTGCTCGGGAAAATAGGCACTGAGAAACATCAGTCCGACAAAGACCACCCCGATGCATAGACCGATGGCGATCGGTTTGATAAGGGAGCTTTTAGCGGACGCTTCTAACTGATCAAAGGCATTTCGACTGATCCAACCGACAAGGAAGACGGACAACAAACCAATGATCACCATCAAAACGAGGTCGGCGGCGGTGATATTGACAGTCGGTGGCGATTGCTTCAGCGTGAAGTAGAGGATAATATCCCGGATCCCATAGATCACACCCATGATGGTCACGATCATCAGCCCCAGTCCAACATTGCCTAACAGCCTTTCTGTCTGAGTTTTCATCGGGGCTGAGGCAATGACATCATCCATAAAGCTCCGGCTGTCCGGCCCGAAGATGGCTTGGAGGGACTCGCCGCGCGACTGGCCATCGACTAGTAGCTGGGCAATATCTTGTCGGATCAGTTCTTGATGATACTCATTGACCTGAGATGATCGCAGGTAGACGATCATGTCGCTGTATTGAGTCCGATATTCAGGAGCGATTTGTTCCTCCAAGGCCAGAAGGTCTTTTTGAAGTCTTTTCGTTTTAGTCATGTTAAACTCCGTCATCTCCTTTTAGAAGATTTCTCATGGCACTCTGCAGTTTGTGCCAGTCTGTTTTAAAAGTGTCTAGATAATCGAAACCCGCCGGCGTCAGCCGATAGTATTTGCGCTTTGGGCCTGAGGGCGAGGGCCGGTTTTCTCCCGTGATATATTGATTCTTCTGCAAGCGCAAAATGATAGGGTAGATCGTGCCCTCTGAGATCTCACCAAAGCCAAATGTCTCCAGATGGTTGGAGATTTCATAGGCATAGGTTTCATTGCCCCGGATTACTTCTAGGATGGCCCCTTCCAGGAGGCCTTTTAGCATTTGTGATGGTATCAAAGACACCTCCTATCTATCTTGTAATGCAAGTTAGCTGCCTGACTATATTGTATTGCAAGATACTAGCGGTGTCAATAGCCTGGAATAAAAAAGAATGATTTTATAAAAGAGGAGGCTTAGGACTGACGTCTTCGGTCTGTCAGCCGATGAATGAGGAAAGTAGTCGCCAGGAAAGCGATGTATTCATAGACATTGGCCTCATTGGCCCGAACCGGCTGAGAGTACTTCTCATAGATCACAGTGAACGGCTTATGATAAAATAGGGGTGCTATGTATAAAGTAAAAGATTCGATACTAGAACAGTTGAAAAAAGTTCCTCAGGAGCCCGGCGTCTATCTGATGAAGGATGCCTTTGGCAAGATCATT
>DUPT01000039.1 GCA_012838225.1 Tissierellia bacterium | reverse complement strand
CTTCTTCTTGGAAGTCTTCGTCGGTCATGACTTCCATCTTGGTGATGAATTCTTCGTCAGCTGCTTCATCAGCAAAACCGAAACGGGCACCATCACCATCGTCAACGACGGTAATGTCTTCGGTATCCAGCCAAGCGGACAGCTTGATCGGACCAAAGCCGACATATGCGGTTTCAAAGAACCACGGAACATAGTCGGGTGCGAGTGTGACGGAGAATGTCATGTCATCGATCAGACGCACGCCGGAGAATGTCAGGCTTTCACCTCTGTTAAAGGGGCCATAGCCTTCGATATATTGTCCAGCAGATGCAGTAGCACCGAGATTGACGATTTGGCGTGAGCTGAAGAACAGCACGTTCGCAACATAGTCTTTCGCGGTGATCGGCGAGCCATCACTGAAGGTCAGACCGTCATTGATGGTGTACGTGTAGACACGTCCGCCGGTGTCTGAATCAGCGATGTCGACATTAGCTACAGCAGTTTCGTTCAGAACGATTTCAGCATCGCGGCTGAGTTCGTAGGTGCCATAACCTGATGTCAAGGCTCCGATCGCATTGTCGGTGGCATTGTTTTGCCAGTACGGTGTGGCCAGGTCGCCGGACGGCTCGGTGCCGGTTCCAACGATCAGTTCGCCTGCGCCGCTGGTTACGACTTCAGCATCCGGAGTTTCTTCATCGGCTGGTTCTTCTGGCTCTTCAGCCGGTTCTTCTGGTTCTTCAACCGGTGCCGGATCTTCGGCCTCGGGTGATTCCTCGGCTGGCGGGGTATCAGCAGGTGCTGCCGGAGAACAACCGGCCAGGACAGTGCTGAAAACAACTACCAGGACGAGCAGAAGGATAGTAATTCTCTTCTTCATGTTACCTCCTATTGGTATGCCTGTTTCGGCATGTGCTAAACAGTAACTACATGGTATCACGTTCATGAAATGTCTGCAAGTAAACGAAGAAATTTTGAATTTTACGAAATATATCCGATAATAAAAAAAACCCCGAAAAATCGAGGTTTACTCCAGTTTTTGATCGATGATCCCGCCGCCAAAAAGATCGTCACGCCGGTAGAAAACAACGCTCTGTCCGGGCGAAATCGCCCGCACAGCCTCCTTGAAATCCACCGTAAACGTGCCCTCCGGCCCGACGGTGAGCCTGGCCGGGACGGCCGATTGCGCATAGCGGATCTTCGCTGTGATGTCGCGCTCATCCCCCGGAGATAGGTCTTCATATATTAGGTTTAGCTTCGAGCCGGCCAGACGTCTGCCCCACACCGCCTCGGCTCGCCCCAGGTGGACTTTTCGTCCAAGGGGCTCGAGCTTGGTGACATAGAGCGGCTCTTGATAGCTAATCCCCAAGCCCTTTCTTTGACCGATCGTGAAATGCTCGAGGCCCGGATGTTGACCGATGATCTCACCATCAAGTACAAAATCACCGGCTTCAAACGATCCCAGCTCGTCTTTTAAGAAAGCGATATGATCATCATCGGGCACAAAGCAGATATCCTGTGAGTCCTTGGCACCGGCCACACTCAGATCGAGCTCCTGAGCGATCCGGCGGACTGTCGCTTTATTCTGGACATCGCCCAGCGGCATGATGATATGCGACAGTTGCTCCTGGCTCAGCCCATAGAGCATATAGGTCTGATCCTTGGCGCTATCCTTGGCCCGGCGGATCCGAAAGCGTCCGTCGTGTTCATAGATCGTCGCGTAATGACCGGTGGCCAGCTTATCGCAGCCGAGCTGCTTGGCCTTGTCGAGAAAGGCTCCGAACTTGATGAACTTATTACACTTGACGCAGGGGTTGGGTGTTCGACCGGACTGATAGTCTTGGATAAACGGATCGATCACATAGCGCTTAAAATCTTCCTTTAGATTGATGACATAAAACGGGATATCGAGCTGGTGGGCCACCAGCCTGGCATCGAGTGAAGAATCCAGTGAGCAGCAGGCCCTGGCATGGAGCGGATCGATCCCCTCATGCAGTTTTAAATGGAGGCCGATGACCTCAAAGCCCTGCTGCTTGAGCAGGTAGGCGGCGACGGAGGAATCGACTCCCCCACTCAGACCGATGGCGACTCTAGTCTTCGTCTTCGTCATGATGGTGATCGTGCTCGGCTTCCTCCGGCGAATAGTTTTCGAGCGCCGCATAATGCTTATCATGGCGGGTGGCATAATCATAGGCGGCCGCCTTGAAGGCCTGCTCGGCCAAGACCGAACAGTGGACCTTGATGGTTGGCAAGCCACCCAATTCTTTGAGTACATCCTTATTGGTCAATTTAAGTGCTTCTTCAACCGTCTTACCCATGATCATCTCGGTGGCGATCGATGAGGAGGCAACGGCCGAGCCGCAACCGAAGGTCTTGAACTTGATATCCTCGATAACATCGGTCGTTGGATCGATCCTAAGATAGATCCGCATGATATCTCCGCACTTGAGATTGCCGACCTCGCCCATGCCGTCGGGATCGGCGATCTCGCCGACATTGCGCGGGTTCATGAAATGGTCCATTACTTTCTTGTTGTACATCATTGGTCTTCCCCTATTCTGTCAGCGGTGACATTTCCCGCAGCCGTTGAACGATCGGCCCGATCTCTTCGATCACCGTAGCGACGTCGTCTTCCGTAGTAAAATCTCCCAGTGTCAAACGAAGCGAACCATGCGCGATCTCATGCGTCAGCCCGATATTCATCAGGACATGGGACGGATCGAGTGAGCCCGAGGTACAGGCACTGCCGCTGGAGGCACAGATGCCCTTCATGTCGAGCAGCAGCAGCAGGCTCTCGCCTTCGATATATTTAAAGCAGACATGGACATTGCCCGGGTGACGCTTGGTGGGATGACCATTGTATTTGGCCTGTGGGATCTGGTTCATGATGCCATCACGCAGCTTATCCCGCAGACCCGACAGGCGCTCGATATGAGCTGTCAGATTCTCACGAGCCAGCTCGGCCGCTTTGGCAAAGCCGATGATGCCGGGGATGTTTTCCGTCCCGGCTCGGACCTTTCGCTCCTGCGCTCCGCCATAGATCAGCGGGACCGTTCGGACGCCTTTTCTGATATAGAGTGCGCCGACGCCCTTGGGGCCATAGATCTTATGAGCCGACATGCTCATCATGGAGATCTGATTGGCCGACATATCGATCGGGATATTGCCTAGGGCCTGGACGCCGTCGGTATGGAACAGGATGCCGTGCTGGGCCGCCACTTCGGCAATCTCTTCGACCGGGTTGATCGAGCCGATCTCATTGTTGATATACATCACACTGATCAAGATGGTATCGTCTTCGATGGCGGCCGCCACCTGCTCGGGGCTGACCATGCCGTATTCATCGACCGGCAGATAGGTCACGCGGTAGCCCTTTTTCTCCAGCGCTTCCAGCGGATGCAGGATCGCGTGGTGTTCGACACTGGTCGTGATGATATGTTTGCCCGGCTTGGTCTCAAGAGCGATCTCGATCGCCCAGTTGTCGCTCTCGGTGCCGCCGGCGGTAAAGAAGATCTCACGCGGTTCAGCCCCGATCAGCCGAGCGACCTGCTCCCGGGCCTGCTGTAATAGGACCTTGGCATCCTGACCGATGTGGTGGATGCTCGAGGCATTGCCGTAGTGATGTTTGAAGGCATCGCTCACCGCCTCGATCACTTCGGGCTTCATCGGCGTCGTGGCCGAATAATCCATATAAATCGTTTTCATATTACTTCCTTCTTGATAAGATCCGCGAGGGTTTTATTATCCATCAGGCCATAGATCGCCTGATTGAGTTCTTTCCATAGGGGCCTGGTATAGCAGACCTCCGGTTCATCACACTCCAGACACGATTCGCCGCAGCCGACCGGCGAGATATCTCCATCGAGCACCCGCAGGACCTCACCGACGGTGATGTCTTGAGGTGATCGGCTCAGGCTGTAGCCTCCCTTGGCTCCCCTGGTCGAGATGACATAGCCGCTTTGTCTGAGCCGATGGAAGAGCTGCTCGAGATAGCGGACCGATAGGTTTTGATTTTCGGCGATCCGGCTCAGGCTCAGCGGTTCCCCGCCGTAGGCATCGGCCAATTCACACATTGCCCGCAGACCGTAGCGCCCTTTGGTTGAAAGATTCAAAGTATATCTCCTAGTAAACTGGTGTAGATTCCTGTACCATTATATAGCCTGCTTTAGTCAGCGTCAATCAGTTCGACAAAGAAATTTGGCGAATTTTGAAAAGCTGGCCCGGGAAGCGTTTTCTCCGATGCCGGTGTGTTATAATCAAGACAACCAATACCTCGAAAGAGAAGGAGTTTCTTATGCCAGATATCAATTGGAAAGAACTGGGCTTTACTTATCGCAAAACAAATTGTATGTTCGTCACCTACTGGAAGGACGGCGAGTGGGATGAGGGCCAGCTGGTCGAGGATGACAAGCTGACGATCGATGCCTCAGCCACCGCCCTTCACTACGGACAACAAAGCTTTGAAGGTATGAAGGCCTATCGTGCCGAAGACGGCCGGATCCTCTTATTCCGACCCGATATGAACTCCAAACGGATGAACCGGACGGCCAAACGCCTACTGATGCCGGAATATCCGGAAGAAAAATTTATTGAAGCTGTCAAAAAGGTGGTCAAGGCGAACGAAGAATTCATTCCACCCTACGGCAGCGGCGGATCGCTCTATATCCGCCCGATGCAGATCGGTATCGGACCGAACCTCGGTGTTCGTCCGGCCCCGGAATATCTGCTGGCGATCTTTGTCTCACCGGTGGGCGCCTACTTTAAAGGCGGCATGAATCCGGTCAACTTCATCACCACCACCTATGACCGGGCGGCCGCTCACGGTACCGGTCAAGCCAAGTGCGGTGGAAACTACGCCGCCAGCCTGCTGCCGCACAAAGAAGCCGTCGATGCCGGCTATGCCGATTGTATCTATCTTGATCCCCTGACCCATACCAAGATCGATGAAGTCGGTGCCGCCAACTTCTTTGCCATCACCAAAGACAATCGCTTCGTGACCCCGAGCAGCTCCTCGATCCTCGAATCGATCACCAAGCTCTCGCTGCTCCAAGCGGCGGAGGATCTGGGCATGGCCGCGTCTCAAGAAGACGTCTATATCGATCAGCTCGATGATTATGCCGAAGCCGGGGCCTGTGGTACGGCCGCCGTCATCAGCCCGATCGGTGCCATCACCCACGAGGGCAAAAAGCATGTCTTCTACTCCGAAACCGAAGTCGGCCCCAAAACGAAAGAACTCTACGACTATTTGACCGGCATCCAGTTCGGGGATGTCGAAGACAAGCACGGCTGGACGGTAGAAGTCTAGTCCTTGATCATTCAAAACGACAGGTCCGTTCATTAAGGATCCGGTCGTTTTTTTATGTCCTGAATCAGTCCTCAGCCGGCTCGATCAGTTGCCCCAAAAGCGTCACCTCGGCCATCACCGGCCAGTCGGCCGCTTGTTCCTCGGCCGAAAAGATGATGGCACTGGCCGGGCCACCACTCAGCTCAAGCGGCAGCTCCGGGGCGGAGGCGATCAGCTCAAAGCCCAGCTGTTTTAGCTCGTGGCTGATCCCGCGAGAGCCCAGCGGTACCATCACCCCGACGCGCTCATCCCGGCGCAGGGCCGCCACATCACTCAGGCTGATCAGTCGCACGGGCTGATCGAGCACCGCCTGGCCGACACTGGGCCAGCCGGCCAGATAGAGCCAATCACCCGCTTGGGCCTTGGCCTCGGTCCAGTCATCGCTCAGTGTCGCAAGCACCGTGATCCCGGCCGCTGTCATGCTGCTGGGCATATTCTCTTCGCTTGAACCGTTCTCATGGTCCTTGGCCAATCGAAACGGTCGAAAAGCCCGCCTGACGCCGGCCAAGACGGCTTGACCGGTCGGCGCCATCTCATTACTCGAGGTCAGGACATAGCTGGCCGGAGTTGCCCCCAGGCACAGCAGCTCGACCAACGGCACCCGAGCCAAAAAGAAGCCGGTGATCGATGGATCGACCCGAAGCGCATCGTGCTCCTTTGAGCCGATGCTGCCGATGCTATCGGTCGCCAGTACCAGCCGAGGCTTGGTCTCGATCAGGCTGAGATCTCGGATTCGTCTAATACGCATACTGCCTCCACTCCCCCGTCGCTAGCGGCTTATCATCTCCGAACTCCAAGGCAATGACATGCGACACCGCCTGATGAGTACAGAGGATCGAAGCCTTGGGGACCGTTTCCAAAAAGCTTAGGACCCGCTGCTTCAGCTGTGGATAGCTCTCTCCCCGAGGATACTGAAAATGCCACGGATCGGCCATCCACGGCCCGATCAGATTGGGATAGTAGCGCTTGATCTCTTCAAAGCTCAGGCCGGCAAAATGGCCCAGGTCGATCTCACGCAGCCGCTTGTCGATCGTGAAATCGATCGAGTACTTCTTAGCCAGTGCCCCAGCCAGCCTCGTCGCTCGGGAGAGCGGCGAGCTGAAGATATGATCGGCCTTAAAATCCTCGGCCAGGATGGCTTCCAGCTGCCTCTGACCGGTGGCTGTATAGGCGGCATCGGTATAATCGGGAAATACCTTGGCCCGGTTTTGCTCCGTCTCAGGGTGACGGATGACGATCAATCCCATCCTAGGCCCCCACACTCAGCACCAACAGATAGCTCAGTTGAGACAGTTCGATCAAACAGCCGATGGTATCACCCGTCATACCGCCCAAGCGCCGATCGATCCGCCGCTCACTCAGCAGACCAAACGCCAGGCTGATAAAGACCGCCAGAGCGACCAGCGGTCGGTGAAAAAAGATCGCGATAAAGACGACATTGGCCAGACCCAACCAGCCGATGATCGGTTGCGCACCTTCGATAAACACCCGGCCCAGGCCATCGCTTCTGGCCGGTGTTTTTCGCCAGCAGACGACAAAAGCCATCAGACGCCCGATCAAAGGAAACAAAAAGACGAAGGGGTCGCTCGCCATGATCAGACAGGCCGCCATCAACAAGAGGTAGAAGACCAGCCCCAGCAGCCCAAAGCTGCCCAGGTGCGGGTCACGCATGATCTCAAGCGTTCTTGAGCGATCACGCCGCGAGAGTAGGCCATCGAAGGCGTCGCCGAGGGCGTCAAGATGGATCGCTCCGGTGAGGAGGACATAGCTTAAGAGGATCAGTATCCCCCGTAGCGGCTGATCGATCGGTAGCTGACTGACCAACCACCCGGCCGCCGATAGCATGAGACCCACCGGCACCAATGCCCACAGCCAGCGCTGATACGTCGCTTCATCGAAGCTGAAGCGTCCCATCGGGATGATGGTAAAAAGCCCAAAGATCATCCGCAGTCCGTTCATTGCTCTCCCTTTAGCACCAGAGGCAGTCCCGCGACCATCAGGACGACCCGATCCGCCTGTTGGGCCAGAAGCTGATTGATCCGGCCGGCGATGTCGCGAAAGGTATTGCCCAGCTGAGAGGGCGGTGCCAGACCGAGCCCGACCTCATTACTGACCAGGATCAGTTCCTGTCCCCGAGCGGCCAAGAGCAGCTGCTCGATCGTTTGACGGATCCCCTGCTCGACCTGATCGATCTGCTTAGGGGTGAATGCTTCGATATCACCGGCTGCCAGTAGGTGATTCGAGACCAACAGCGTGATGCAATCGACCAGGACGCACTCACCCGAAAAGTCAGCCCGAAAGTCTTGCCACTGCTCAAGCGTCTGCCAATCGGAGGGGCGAGTGCGCCGATGATGCTCGATGCGATGGGCCATGGCTTCATCAAAGGCCAAGGCGGTCGCGACATAGGTGACCTCGGAAAAGTCGGCGGCGATCGTTTCAGCGTAGCGGCTCTTGCCGCTTCGGGCACCGCCTAAGATGAGTTGGATCATAGGATCTCCTTCAATACTTTGATCAGTGATTGGTTATTGGTTGGCGTATGGATACAAAACCGGTAGCAGTCCGGTCCCAGTCCGACATAGTCCTCACACCGGCGAAGAAAGAAGCCCCGGTCTTTAAGGACATCAAAGGTAGCCGCCTCAGCCTGAAAAAAGAAGAAATTGGCCTCCCCGCCGATCAGCCGAGGCAGCGCTGTGCGATAGCGGTCTCGTTCCTGGCTAAGCCAGCGCCGGGTCCGTTGCCTGAAATCGACTGAATCCATCAAGGGCTCGATCAGCTCGAGCACGATGGCATTGACGCTCCAGGGCGGCTGATAGCGTCTCATCCGATCGATCAGTCGGCGTGTGGCCTGGAGGTAACCGATCCTTAGGCCGGCCAGCCCGTAGTACTTGGTCAATGAGCGAAGGCGAATGATATTGTCGCCCGTGAAATCGAGGGGGCGTTCGACAAAATCGACAAACGATTCATCGATCAGGATCCAAGCCTGTCGCTCGATCAGACCGGACAGATCGCGAACATAGGTCCCGGTCGGATTGTTCGGATTGCACAGGATATAGAGATCACATGGTGGGATGTCCAAAAAGCTTGGGCTAAAGCCGGTGTCGGGCGGCAACGGGATCGACACAACTCGCTTGCCGAAGGCTTCGAATGCCCTCCGGTATTCACTATAGGTCGGCTCAAAGATCCCGACGGTCGTGACATGAAGCGATTGGGCCAAGAGATAGATGAGCTCGGTCGCACCGTTACCAATGATGAGCTCCGCCGGCGAACAGTTCAATCGCCGGGCTAAAAAGGTGCGAAACGACGCTTGATCGTTTTCCGGATAATCGGTGATCAGTCGATCGGTGTCATAAAAGCGGCTGAGCCACTCTCTTGGCTTGGGCGTCGGATTCAGATTGACGCTAAAATCGATCAGATCGTCTCCGCGATAGCCGCCGTGCTTATTCATCATAGTCTGCCTCCCAGGAACACAAATAGACCACCGATCAATATCAACCCGACATGAGTCAGTTGAAGGATGCGATTGGTTTGACCGATCATCGAGCGCTCGATGGGCCGGGTGGCCTCACCGATGGTCGGCTTTTCGACCATGCGACCGCCATAGGTACTCGTTCCGCCTAATTGGATGCCAAGCGCTCCCGCTACGACCGATTCGGGATGGGCTGAATTGGGCGAAGCGTGAGAGAGGCGGTCTCGGCGAAAGACCCGAAGCGTTCGCTCGAGCGGATGCCCCAGCAGCCAACTCGACCATATCATTAGCAGCGAGCCCAGCCTGGCCGGCCAGAAGTTAAAGACATCGTCGAGCCGAGCGGCCGCATAGCCAAAGTCTAGGTAGCGCTCATTCTGATAGCCCAGCATCGAGTCCATCGTATTGATGGCCTTATACAGCACTAAGCCCTCGAGCCCAAGGCCCCAAAGTGAGCCTAAGAAGAAATAGCCGGCCGGAGCGATCAAGCCATCGATGGTATTTTCAGCGATCGTCTCGATCGTCGCTCGGACGATGTCCGCTTCACTCAGCGCCGAAGTGTCGCGTCCGACGATCAGGCCAAGCCGCTGTCTGGTCTGAGTAATCGGTTCATGGGCCAGACTGTGTTCGATCCGCCGGGCTTCTGTCACGAGACTTCGGCCGGCCAACATCAGCCAAGCCAAACCGATCGACAGACTGAGCCGAATCGGCTCCGGCAGTAGCCTTAGCCCCTGCAGCCCAAGCATCAGACAAGCGGTGACGAGCAGCCACAGCCCGAGGCCCCGGAGCTTTTGATGGGTTCCCCGATTGAGTCGCCTCTCCCACCAGCCGATCCAGCGGCCGATCAAAGCGATCGGATGATACCGGGTATGGGGGTCGGGCAAAAAAAGATCGATGACAAGCGGGATCAGGATCATCACAGGCCTGCGATACGTTTTAGCTGAGCGATGTCAAGATGCTCTCGCAGGTGTCGGGCCAATTGATCGAGTGATTGATCGACGGAGTGTCCGGTGTCGGTCTTGGCTTCGATCAGCGAGTCCTCCTCGGGCAGATTGTGGGGAAAGAAGGGCACGATCCCAAGACACGGCAGGCCAAGCTTATCCGAGAACTGATCGACCGTTTCTTTAAGCAGACTGACATCACCGCGGAATTTATTGATGATAAAGCCCTTGATCAATGACCGATCGGCTTCATCAAGCAGTTGGATCGTTCCGTAGAGCGAGGCGAATACCCCACCCCGATCGATATCACCGATCAAGATGACCGGGGCTTGGACCAGTTGCGCCAGGCCCATATTGACGAAGTCGCCTGGGCGAAAGTTGATCTCAGCGGCGGAGCCCGCCCCTTCGATCACGATCAAGTCCGCCCGGCGAGAGAGCTCAGCCAGTGATTGGCGGATGATGTCTAAAAAGGCCGGCTTTTGCCGGTAGTAGTCGCGGGCACTCATTTTGCCCAGGCTCTCACCAGCGAGGATCACCTCGGAGCCGGCTTCGGCCACCGGCTTTAACAGGATCGGATTCATCCGCCAATCAGGTGAAAGGCCACAGGCCTTGGCCTGGATCCATTGGGCGATCGAAAGCTCACGACCATTCGACAGTCGATAGGAATGGGTCGACATATTCTGACTTTTAAACGGAGCGACACGTTTGCCGTCTTGGTAAAGGATGCGACAGACTCCGGCGGCGATGGTCGATTTACCGACCGAGGAGGCCGTGCCCTGAAACATGATTGCTTTCATTCATTAAAAAAGAGCTACTCTTAGGAGCAGCTCTATCCTTTCGATAGACCTTCCCTCCGAAGGTGATTGGCTAAGGGTCTGGCTCTACAGTAGCGGGGGCTGCTTAGGACTTGCACCTAATTCCTGATATGAATTTAGTTTTTTCGTTCCTTCTCATACGTGTAGACGATCCCGGTGGGCGTCTTTTCGTAGTGGTGGAAGGTGTAGTGATTCTTGTGGAGCAGTTTTTGCATCGGGATATCATCGTCGGGGCATCGGATCTGGATATCGCCCTCATAGTTGGAGAAGTGGTAGTCCTCGTACTGCTTGAGCAGGCTCATGCCATCGATGATCGGGTCCGAGATGCCGTGGAACTTAAACTCATGGACCAGTGTCGAATCGGTCAACTCACGGACTGAGAATCGGATCCAGTTGAGGATATACTTATCGAAGTATTCGACAAACAGCTGCTCGCCCTCGGGCAATTGATATTTCATACGTTCATACAATCGCCGATAGTCATCTTGTGACGCCACATTATACGAGGTATTGCCTTTATAGTTTTTGATATTGCACCAGTGAAGATCGAGCTCCTCGATAAAGAGCTCGAGCAGATGCTCAAAATCAGCCACATGCTCGGGATGGATGTTTCGGGTCATCATGTCTTCGACGTCGTTGGCGGCCGATTGGACCTCATGATAGAGCTGCTTGCCCTTAGCCGTCAGGTGGACATTGACCTTGCGCTTATCGCGGTTGTCGGTCCGACGGGAAATGATCCCGCTCTCCTCCATCTTCTTGAGCGCTTTGGCAACGGTGGTTTTATCGATCAACAGATCTCGCGAAATATCGTATTGGTTGGAACCATCATATTTCGCCAGATAGAGCAGATAAATGTATTGGCCTCGTTGCAAGTTCGTCTTTGCCAGACGATCCTCATACAAGGTCGATACGATCCGAGCCAATTGTTCGGCAAATACTGTTACTTCGTTCATGGACAACACTCCTTGAATCAGGCCTATCACAGACTGGAAACGGTTGATTATTCTTCGTCCCGATCAGTCGATCGGACTGTTTGTCGCTGGTTTCAACGAATAATTTCAGGCACTGATTGCATTTCCAAACCGTCTACCGTTTATTCTACAACAAATCAAACGGATGTTCAAGCATTAGACGATGCGATTAGTTGTACTTGAATCGAAATAATGGATGGCCTCGATATCATAGCCAAAGCTGTGCTCCTCACCGGGGTGATATTCGAAGTGTCCCGGGACGGAGATGGTGATGCTTTGGCCTTTGGGTAGTTTACCATACAACAGCTTCTCCTTGCCGAGCATCTCGACCACCTCGATCTCGGCGCGGAAGGTATCCCCCAGCTCCCCGCCGCTGATAAAGCGCTCCGAGCGGATCCCGACCGTGACTTCTTTGCCCTCGTAGGCCGCCAGGGCCGTTGCATCGTCCTCAGACGGCGTGATATGGATATCGCCATCGAGGCTGACAAAGACGCCATCGCTCATCCTCCCCTGAAACAGATTCATGGTCGGTGAACCGATAAAGGTGGCGACGAACAGGTTGGCCGGCTGATTGTAGAACTCCTCGGGCGGACCGTCTTGTTGGATGATACCATCATCCAATAGGATGATCTTGGTGGCCATGGTCATGGCCTCGGTCTGATCATGGGTGACATAGATGGTGGTGGTGTCGAGCGAATGATGCAGACGCACCAGCTCCACCCGCATATGCTCGCGCAG
The DNA here is from genome assembly GCA_012838225.1 of Tissierellia bacterium. GTDB lineage: Bacteria > Bacillota > Clostridia > Peptostreptococcales > Acidaminobacteraceae > DUPT01. The sequence continues at coordinate 28,563 of DUPT01000039.1, read as the reverse complement.
CTTGGCATCGAGGTTTGAGAGCGGTTCATCCATCAAGAAGACTTTGGGCTTTCGAACCATCGCCCGCCCCAGGGCCACTCGCTGGCGCTGGCCGCCGGAGATCTCTGAGGGCTTGGAGTGGAGATACTCCTCGATCTGGAGCACATTGGCGGCCTCGAGCACCCGTTCATTGATCACCTTGGGGTTTTCCTTTTTCATCGTCAGGCTAAAGGCCAGATTGTCATAGACCGACATATGCGGATACAAGGCATAGCTCTGAAAGACCATCGCAATATCACGATCCTTTGGCGGGACCGTATTCATCCGCCGTTCACCAAAATACATATCGCCTTCGGTGATGGAATTGAGTCCGGCGATCATACGAAGCAGGGTTGATTTGCCGCAACCCGAGGGCCCGAGAATGACACAGAAGTCCTTGTCCTTGATCTCGAGGTTGATATTTCGCAGGGTGTAGTTACTGCGGCCTTCGTATTTTTTTCCGATATTGATCAATTGTACATCCATGGGTTATCCTTTCACCGAGCCGCTGGCCAATCCGCCAATCAGCTGTTTTTGTAGAATCATAAACATGATCACGATCGGGATCGCGATCAACAGTCCACCGGCGGCATAGGCCGGTTGGTTGAGAGTCCGCATATCGCTGATCAGGGTGCGAAGCCCGGCCGCCAGCGTCAGATCCTCGTTCTTATTCAGCAGCACCGTCGGCAAGAGGACATCGGTAAACGGTGCCATAAATGACCACAGCGCGATGATGGCCAGCATCGGCCGAACCACCGGCATGATGATCAGCCGATACGTCTGCATATAGGAGCAGCCATCGATCTTGGCCGCATCATCGAGATCGGTCGAGACCGAATCCATATAGTTTTTCAGGATGAAGGTGTTGCCGGCAATGCCGCCCCCCGAGTAGATCAGGACCAGCATCATCTGCCGGGTAAAAAACGGCATCGGTCCGCTGATGATCTGGTGGATGGCATAGTAGGCCGTGATCCCGACAAAGGTCGGAATGGTCTGGATCAGCATCAGTCCCATCAGCGAGAACTTCTTGCCCCTAAAACGAAATCTCGAATAGGCATAGCCGGTAAAGGAAACGAACAGGACGGTCAGCCCCATCGTCACCAAGGCGATCCAAAGCGTATTCCAGACCCATTTGAGATAGTTGGTCTCATTGAACAGCGCTTTAAAGTGTCTCAAGCCGAACTCAAAGCGTTGGCCTGAGGTGATGTATTGAAACTGAGCCTCATTAAAGGATGATTTGACCATCTGATACAGCGGCCACAAAATGATCACCGCCCAGCTGATCAGGATGATATAGGTGATGATGACGCCGATGACACCGGCGGTCGATAAGGGCGGTCGATCGGACAGATAGACCTTGGGCTTATCGCGACGGCCAAACAGCCGTCGGGTTGGTTTGTCTGCTGTTTGCTTCATCATTTCATCTCCTTAAAGGCTTTCGAGCGAGAGAAGCCGACATAGGTGATCGCCATCAGTCCCAGGGAGATCAGGATGGCAATGGCGGCTCCGAGGGATTGGAACTGGTTGTTCATCGTGAGCTTAAAAATATATGATATCAGGATGTCAGACGAGCCGGCGAGGTTGCCATAGAGCGAGGTATTGGGCGGCCCGCCGCCATTGAACAGCCAGATGATGGTAAAGTCATTGAAGTTAAAGGTATATTGCCCGATCAAGAGCGGCATCGTCTGATACAGCACCAGCGGCAGCGTGATCCGGGTCAGTTTGCTCCAGGCACTGGCCCCATCGATCTGAGCCGCTTCGTAGAGATCATTCGGGATCGATTGCAGGACACCGGTGCTCAGGATGAAGATATAGGAGCTGCCAAGCCAGGTCTTGATCAGGATGAGAGCGACCCGGGTCAGCGTGATGCTATCCTTGACGAACAGCTGCCTGCCCGCCAAGGCCGAGAACATATCGGTCATGATCCCGCCGGTACTGAGCATGATCGAAAAGAACATGATCGTGACAAAGGCCGGTGTCGCCCAGGGCAAGAGATAGATCGTTCGGAGCAAAAACTTTCCTTTGATCCGTTCATTGTTGAGCAGCAGAGCCAAAAAGAAGCCGACCAGGATCGAGAGAGTCGATGCCCCCAAGGTCCAGATGATCGTCCAGGAGAGGATGCGCCAGAACAGACCGCCGGCCAGGCCTCGTCCAACGAACAGGTTGATATAGTTTGTCAGCCCGATCCAGCTGAACTTACTTTGGTGCTGCGGATCCCATCCGGCAAAGCTAAGCAGGATGGTCGTAATGATCGGGACCAAGACGATAAAGGTGATCAGGACAAGCGATGGCAATGTCACCGCAAATGGGAACCCCTCCTCACTGATCATCCGCTTGGATAGGGCCCAGTTCTTGGGGCGGATCCCCAAGACAGCCTCTCGCTCCACCTTTCTGGCATCCCGAGAAGCGAAGAAGGCGATCGCAAAGGCAAACAGCAATAGAATGATCGCGATCACACCCTCGATCAGATAGATGACGGATTTGTCGAGCCGCCGGCCGCCGGCACCGAGTGTGATCAGACCGGCTACCCCATCGCCCTGATAGTTGCCATAGCCCAGGGCATAGGGAATGGCGACCAGATAGATGAAGAGTGAACCTAATAAGAACAAGGCCCCCTTGATATACTGTTTGTTCAGGATCTGTCCCAGACCGGGCAAGGGCCAACTGAAGTAGTGATGGATGGCTCGCTGCTTATCGCTTTCCATCGGGATGGTCTGAGTCAGCTCATTCACCTCGGCCATCATCAGCCCTTCGAGCCGCTTGACATCGTTTTTCTCCCGGTAGCGGAGTGCTTTCGCCTCACCGGCCAGGGCGTTGGAGGGCACCCGGAGCCGAAGCTCATCCTCAGTCATCTTCTGTGAGCGGACAAAGTTTTTCTTGGCATTGCTCAGGGCCTTGGAGGCGATCCGACCTTGCTTTTTAAGCTCTTTAAGGCGAGAGAATTCTTTGGCTCTGGCCACTTTTGTTTGGCGCTGATAGTCGGCTAGGCTGGTTTTGGCCGCCTGCTCGGCTAGAGGATCGATCGCTTGATATGCCGCCTGATTGGCCGCGATCTCGGCTTTGATCTCCTTATGCGTCTCGATGATCTGAGGCAGATGGGTTGCCATGGTATTGGCGGTTTCATAGTCGAGCTCGGCCTGATAGCTCAGGTCGACATAGGGCCGATAGAAGGCCGACTTCTCCCGGGCTTCAAACAGGCTACGCATAAGCCGAGCTATCGTCGGATCACTGTTGGCCGAAAGGTTGGCCGCCTTGGTTTCAAGCTCTTTCAGGAAGGCGGCTTCTTTGTCCTGAAAGTCACTCAATTGCTTCAGGTAGGGATGGTCTTCCCGCGACACCGTTTTGCCCTCCGCCAGATCCCGAAGGTAGAGGTTCTTGCGAGGAAATTCGTTTCCGATTCGGTTGAGCAGGCTAAGTGGCAATGCCATAGACACCTCATTTCAGATAGAGAAAATGATTGATAATCAGATACAAGCTGGCCAGGGCTGCCAACCAATGGAGCGGCGAACCCCGGTAAAACAATAATAATTGGACGATCAGATGGCCGATGAGAAAAACTCCCCAGAACCACCGAATAAAAGGCGTATAAGTGCGCTTCATAAAGCAATAGTAGATGGTCAGACCATAGCCGACCGGGATGGACACCAGTACCAGGTAGAGCACCAGGATCAGCTCGCCAAAGGCAACGGCATCGGCTTCTCCTCTGACCGACGGATCGGCTTTTAGCATCAAAAAGATCAGAGAAAAGCTAAAAATGATCACACCGGCGGCCAGCAGTTGACGGACCAGGATTTTCTGCGACATAGATTTAAAAAAAAGAAGAGAGAACCTAAGTTCTCTCCCCTCGCCTTTCTATTACTGACCGATTTGTCCCATGAGAGATGTGAAGCTGTCTTGAATCAGTTGATAGGCTTCTTCGGCATTGGCCGGAGCAGCCGATTTCCATGACAGCAGAGCATTTTCAAAGGTATCCCAGACACTGCCCCACTCGGTGAAGAGCGGACGGTCAACGCCGGTCTCAAAGCCATCATAGACCATTTCAATGACTTTTTTATGGACATCTTCAAGGTCGCTGGCAGCATACGTTTCAGCCGTCGCATTTTCCATTATCTTACCGGTGACATTGTAGAATTCAACGGCATTTTCCGGATTCAACAGCTCAGCAATGAAGCTTTCAGCCAGAGCGACTTTGTCGGCCTCTTCTTCAATTCGGGCATTGATCCCCATCGCCCAGCCACCACGCCAGTGCGAGAGAGGCTTGCCATTGATGGTGATGTTCGACAGCGGCATGACATCCATGTCTTCGCCCATGATCTCGCCGTAGGTGCCGGCATTCCAGGGGCCTTCGATGACAAAGGCAGTCTCACCACCGGTTGCCGATTGGGTTTCGATTTCGCCCCAAATGGCGTCCTTATCCCAGACCCGGTCGGTCGTGTGACCTTGATAGTAGTTGAACAACGCTTCGACAACCGCTTGCTTATCGGCCGGCAGCTCGTCCCAATCCAGTGCAAAGTCCGAGAAGAAGGTGTCGCCGTCTTGGCCCAGCAGTTCGATTTCAGCCGGATTGGTAAAGGCAACGCCATACCAAGCGTTAAAGACAGCGGTCATCAGTGTGTTGGGATCGAGTTCGGTGAATTCGACCGGCTGCGTATAGTCAACTCCGGCGGCTTCAGCATTGGCTTTGTTGACGAAGACCAAAAGCGACTCGATATTCATCGGAACACCAAAGTAGTATTCACCGTCGGTCAGATACTTGGCAAAGCCTTCCGAGAAGTTGTCCCAGCCACCGATCCGATCAGCCAGTGCCGGTGCATCAAACGCCCCCAGGATCTCGTTTTGATAGAGACCGTAGTAGCGGTCGAGCGGATAGGCAAACACGTCAGCCACGTCTTCGTTGTTGGCATCGGTTTGGTCGATGGTATCGAGATGGTCGAATGAACCCGTCACGATAAAGTTGATTTCCGATCCGGGATTCTCGGCCAAGACCGTCTCACGGACCTGCTCATAATAGGGCTGCCACGGATCTTCGACTTGGACGGAGATCGAGGCGCCTTCGACCGGGGTCGGCTCTTCAGCCGGCTCTTCGGCCGGTTCTTCCGCCGGTTCTTCGGCCGGTGTGTCGGCTGCCGGTGAACAGGCTACCAGGGTAAAGGTAAGCAGAAGCACCAGTAGCAGGGAAAGTATTTTCTTCATATATATCCTCCATTTTTTGTGTCGGGTAATTGTACCCATTAACAAACAAGTTAGTTGGACCACAACACTTTTCTTTCAATCGGTGAGAGTTTTTTCAGTCAGACCGCTTAAAGATCTCGTGCTGTCCTTATTATAGCACAATCATACATAATCATGAAGTTAGTTGTCGCTTTATCAATCCAATTTCCGGTATAACTAAACAGGCTATCGCTAGCCTGTTTGAAAGGTATCTTATTTGGCGTAATCGACCACCCGTGATTCACGGATGATGTGAACCTTGACCTGTCCGGGATAATCCATCTCATCTTCGATACGCTGCGAGATCTCTCGAGCCAACAAGACCATGCGATCATCATTGACCTTATCGGGCATGACCATGACGCGGACTTCGCGGCCGGCCTGGATGGCAAAGCTCTTTTCGACGCCGTCATAGCTGTCGGCGATCGCTTCGAGGTTCTCCAAACGCTTGATATAGTTGTTGAGTGATTCTCTTCGGGCACCGGGACGAGCGGCACTGATGGCATCAGCAGCGGTCACGATAACGGCTTCGATCGTCTCGGGTTCATAGTCGCCGTGGTGAGTGCTCATGGCGTGGATGACCTCATCCGATTCGCCGAATTTCTTGAGCAGTTGCATACCGAGTTCGATATGGGTGCCTTCCTGATCGGTATCGATCGCCTTGCCGATATCATGGAACAGACCGGCTCGTTTGGCGATCCGGACATTGGCGCCTAATTCCTTGGCCAGCATGCCGGCGATCTTGGCTACTTCGATGGCGTGTTTCAGGACATTTTGACCATAGCTGGTCCTAAACTGCAATCGACCGATCATCTTGACCAGCTCGGGATGGACGCGACTGAGCTCCAGTTCGAAGATGGCATTCTTACCCTCTTCCTTCATCTTCTCATCGACTTCCTGACGGCTCTTGTTGACCATCTCCTCGATCCGACTGGGATGGATCCGGCCGTCGGTGATCAGCTTTTCAAGTGCCAACCGGGTGATTTCTCGGCGGACCGGGTCAAAGCAGGATAGGACGACGGCTTCCGGAGTATCATCGATGATCAGATCAACACCGGTCTCTTTTTCAAGGGCTCGGATGTTTCGACCTTCTCGGCCGATGATACGGCCCTTCATCTCCTCGTTGGGGAGACTGACGACCGATACGGTGCTCTCGGATACAAAGTCACTGGCGATCCGGTGGATGGTGTTGGCCAGGATGCGTTGCGAGTTGCGAACGGCATTCTCCCGGATATCCTCCTCCATGTCGCGGATCCGTTGAACCTTCTCCCGATCGAGTTTTTTGTCAACTTCTTCGAGTAGAACGGCTTTGGCGTCCTCTCGGCTCATGGCGGCCACTCGTTCCAGTTCTTTATGCTGGGCATCGAGCTTTTGCTGCAATGTCGATTCCATGGCCGACAGCTTTTTGGCATGAGCTTGTTGATCTTTGTCTTTTTTGTCCTGTTCGCGTTGCTTGGCGTCTAAGGCTTCTTCTTTTTGAATGATGCGACGCTCCGAACGCTGTAGCAGATTGTTTCTCTCTCTAGTTTCCTTTTCCAGATTGGTGCGTAGACTGTGGATTTCTTCCTTGGCTTCAAATAGTTTTTCTTTTTTCGTGGTTTCGGCAGCCTTACGGGCTTCAAGCAAGATATGATTCGCCTGATCTTCGGCTGATTTCAGTTTTCCTTCTGCAATTGATTTTCTAAGAAAATATCCCAATACGATACCGATTAGGGCAGCTAAAAGAGGAACTAGAATTTGTGTGATTTGACCTGACATACACTCCTCCTAATGTTGACTCTTTTCCAATTATAACACAGCATTATTGATAATTCATCCGGTTTCCTCGGAATAAGCTCGAGCATTTGTCTCGTCCAAAATAAAAAAGTCCTCCCTCAGGAAGACAAGCATCGGTCACGGACTGCTCTCAGGCGGGCCTGTCTCCTCGATGGAGACCTCCACCTCCCGATCCGTTGCATCTGCCGGCGGAGCAGTTTTTAGGCTGACGGCCAGCATGATGATACCTAGGAAGACGATCAAAAAAACCGCCGGTTTGATGCGTTCTTTGTCCATTCGCCTGCTCCTTTATGTCTTTGCTCGACCCTCTTAATATATAGACGGTTGAGACGGGCCAAAAGTGACAGACAGGAGTCGGTTTTATTATGATGTTTTTGTCATAAACTGTCCGTTCCCTGGAAGGACAGCCTTCCCTACGGTTTGAAGACATAAGAAAAGACCTGCCTATTCGGCAGGTTCTTCGATCGGTTGGTTGACCTTTTGCGGGAAGAAATGCTCCATAATCTTGGCTTCGATCTCTTGGGCGATGTCGGGATTCTCTTTGAGATAGTTCTTTGAGTTCTCTCTGCCCTGACCCAGCTTCTCGTCATTGTAGCTAAACCAGGCGCCGGCTTTTTGGACGATCCCGGCTTCGACGCCCATGTCGAGCAGGTCGCCCTCCCAGGAGATCCCGGTACCATACATAATGTCGAATTCAGCCACCTTAAACGGCGGAGCGACTTTGTTCTTGACGACCCTCACCCGGGTGCGGTTGCCGATGACCGAGTCACGATCCTTGAGTGAATCGATCCGACGGATATCCAAACGAAGTGAGGAGTAGAACTTCAGAGCATTGCCACCGGTCGTGGTTTCGGGATTACCGAACATGACACCGATCTTCATCCGTAGCTGATTGATAAAGATGATGCAGGTATTGCTCTTATGCACGATGCCGGCCAGCTTTCTCAGAGCTTGGCTCATGAGACGGGCCTGCAGACCCATATGGCTATCCCCCATCTCACCGGTCATCTCGGCCTTAGGCACCAAGGCGGCCACCGAGTCGATGACGATCAGATCGATCGCATTGGAACGCACCAGGGCATCGACGATTTCAAGCGCCTGCTCCCCGGTATCGGGTTGTGAGAGAATGAGATTATCGGTATCGACCCCGATATTTTTGGCATAGGACGGATCCAGCGCATGCTCGGCATCGATAAAGGCCGCGATCCCGCCGGCTTTTTGCGCTTCGGCAATCATGTGGAGCGTGACGGTCGTTTTACCGCTCGATTCCGGTCCATAGATCTCAATGATGCGACCCCGTGGGATCCCACCGACACCGAGCGCCACGTTCAAAGCGATCGATCCGCTTGAGATCACTCGGATATCCCGTTGATCAGCCGAGTCACCCAGGCGCATGATCGAACCCTTGCCGTGTTGTTTTTCAATCTGGCTCAGTACATTTTGCAGAGCCTTATCACGTTCAGACATTTTGCCTCCTTAGAACGAATGTTCGTATTTATTATAACCCATTTTCAAAATAATTCAAGATGGTTCTTCGAATCAGATCGAGACCGGCGAAGGCCACCCGGGAACGGATCCGCGACCGCATCCAGGTATACTTGATGGCCTGCTCCATCACGCCTCGCTTGGTCGCCACGCACAGATAGCTTTGACCGTGAAGTGCTTCATCCGGATGATCGGCATAGCCGGTGACGGCCAGTACCAGGTCGACCGGATGATCCCGAAGGAAGTTTTCGGCCAAAAGCCTTGTCGTGACCGGCGAGACGGCCGAGTGCTCGGCGAGGACGGACGGCGCGATGGCTGCCAGATCGGTCTTGGCCGCCTCCTGATAGACTACCAATCCACCGTAGAAGAATTTGGACGCCCCCGGATCATGCGTCAGTCGCTGAGCCACCTCGCCTGAGGTGATGCTCTCGACCGTAGCGATCCGGAGCTGATGCTTCGTGGCCAAGGCCGTGATCGTCTGTTCGATCGTTTCCTCGCCCACCCCGATCAGACTCTCGCCAAACAATTCATGCATCAGATCATCATAGTCCTGACTCAGGATCCGGATGGTGGTAAAGCCCTGATCGGTATACGTCGCAAACTGATCCTGCGGCATATGAGGCAGCAGAGCCTGCTCCAAGGCATACTCGCCATAGCCTGTGACATGGTACTGCTTCGACGGCCGGGCCTGATCTAAAAAGGGCAGCATGGCATCAAACATCGCCTGATTTTCGATCGGCGGCCCTGGAAACAATATAGCATGCTTTCCGGCTCCGTCATAGGTATAGCCGGAGGCCGTTCCTATATGGTTTGGGATGATCGTCTTTGTCGTATGCTCAAAATACTGATCGAAGACGCGCTGAGAGATATCATCGTGGGTCTCACCCAAGCCCCCGGTTACCAGAAGCAATCGACAATCACTTAAAAAATCAAGCGCCTTGATCAGGGCGGCTTCATCATCGATACAGCTCAACTGGAGATCGGCCGCCAGACCGTGACGATCGAGATAACGGGCGAGATTGGCGGCATTGGTATTGAGCGTTCGACCGATCAGAAGCTCCGTCCCGATGGTCAGGATCCCGATCACTCGCTTTCCTCCAGGACCTGGCGATTGCGATAGATATACTCGGTCCCCGAGATCACCGTCATCGCTACCATCAAAGCGATCACCAAGCGATACAGAAGATCCGGTGTCAGATCGAAAATGAGATAGACGTGGACCATTATGATCGAAAGGATCTGCAGGACCGTCTTAAACTTGCCATAGTTACCGGCGGCGATCACCACCTGCTTTGAGGCCGCCACCGCCCGAAACACGCTGATGATGACCTCCCGGGCGATAATGATGATGACCAGGAGGGGATTGATCAGTCCCAGATAGGTAAAGAGCACAAAGGCGGTCAGCGTCAACAGCTTGTCGGCCAATGGATCCATGAACTTACCCAAGTCGGTGATCATCTGATACTGTCTGGCGACATAGCCATCGGCCGCATCGGTCAGCGCCGCCAGGATAAACAGTGCCAGCGCCAGGATCGTCCAATCGGTATACAAAAAGACGATGGCATAGATCGGCACCAAGATCATCCGGATAACGGTCAGTTTGTTGGCCAGATTCATACGACAACTCCTTCCAGATCGTGCTCGCTGCTTTGAGTGATCCTCACCGGTACGATCTGCCCCTTTTTCAGCGGCCGATCCGTTGTGATATCGACTACGCCATCCACCTCGGGTGCATCGTAGCGGGTTCGACCAACCGGCTGTTTACCGCCGACATCGATGATGACGGGGATGGTTTGTTCCACCAGTCGGCTGAGCCGGTCTTGCGATATGTCTTCTTGAAGCCTCATCAGACGCTCGAGGCGCTCTTGCTTGACATCTTGGGCAATCTTATTCGGCAGCTGATACGAGGCACTCTCCTCTTCATCGGAATAGATGAAGGTCCCCAATCGATCAAACGGGTGTTCCCTGACAAAATCCATCAGCTCCGAAAATTCAGCCTCTGTTTCTCCGGGAAAGCCTACGATGATGCTGGTCCGAAGGACGGCCTCCGCCAGGACCTCCCGAGCCGATGTCATCACCTCGATCAAGTGCTCTTTTGAAGTGTGACGGTTCATGCGTTTTAAGACGGTGTTCGAAGCGTGCTGGATGGGAATGTCAAAATAGGGTACCACCTTAGGCAGCTTGGCGAGCTGCTCAAAAAACGACCGATCCAACGTATCGGGATAGAGGTATTGGATCCGGATCCATTCGACCCCTTCGACCTCGTGCAGCGCCCTCAACAGATCGAGCAGATCGCCCTCGCCTGTGTCATAGCCGAAGCGGGCCGTATCCTGAGCGATCAGGATGATTTCCTTAATGCCCTGGGAGGCGACCTCCTCGGCCTCTTGCACCAGACTCTGTATCCGGCGTGACCGAAACGGTCCTCTGAGCTGCGGGATGATACAGTAGCTGCAGAAATTATCGCAGCCTTCAGCGATCTTTAGATAGCTGTAGCTGGGGGCCGATACCAAGGGGAAGTGCTTGCCTGTTTCCGGAGCGTCTCTTCGGTCCAGATAGACCCGGCGATCAGGCCGGCGAATGATCTCAGCCAGCTCTTCGAGATAGCCGGTGCCGATAAACAGATCGACCTCCGGCAGCTCCGTTTCCAGAACATCTTGGTAGCGCTGAGTCAAGCAGCCCATCATGATCAGCAGTTTGGCTTGATGGTCTTTATGATCGGCCAGCTCCAGGATCCGTTCGATACTCTCCTCGACCGCCGCTTGAATAAAGCCGCAGGTGTTTAGCAGGATGATCTCGGCTTCCTCGAGCGGTGCCGACCGGAAGCCCTGGGCCAATAGAAAGCGCTCGATCCGGTCCGAATCGACCTGATTCTTTGAGCAGCCCAGGGTCTCAAGATAAATGGTTGATAAGTTGTTTGATTTGTTCAATGGCATCTTCTCTATTGTCAAAGGTAATGCTCAAGAGATAATCATTCTCCTGAGACTTGACTGACTTTTGATATAACGGGTCGTAGTAGTGTTCCATCAGGTAGCGGATGACCGGTTCGAACGCGCCCTGATCGATCTGGTCTTTTAGCCGGGTGATCTCGTTGTTTGAGAGCCTGCCCTTTAGATGATCGATCGCCTCCTTCAGCTCAGGCTTTCTCGCCTGCCACTCGGGATGATAGTCCTCCAGGATCGTCGCCACCCGCCTGGTCAGAGACGTTCGAAGCAGGATATGCTTGGCCTGCTTGATGGCCTCAAGGAGAACGTTTGGCAGATAGAGCTTGCCGATCTTTCGGCTCTCTCGCTCCAGCAGCACCACCCTAGGCAGCTGCAACAGGGCTTCAAACAGTTCATTCTCAAACTGCTTCTGCGAGGGCTGTTCCTCCAAAAAGGCAATGTGACCGAATACACTGCCGGCGTGATGGGCCAAGCCCTCCAGGTCGAGCACACCATAGCCCTGCTCGGCCAGGGCTTGGAGGATATGGGTCTTACCGACGCCGGTATGACCCTGTAACACGACAAAAGTCCGGCACCGGATCTCATCGACCATCCGGCGCAGGACATATTCGCGGTACGCTTTATAGCCGCCCTCGATCAAGTGGACGTCTCGACCAAAGCCGGTCAGGACGTGAGCGATCGATTGCGATCTCATGCCGCCTCGGGCGCAGTAGAGCACCAGTCGACCGGGGATCTGTGCGAAGCGCTGATAGATATCGCCCAGGATGGGTGTCGTCAGCTCCAAGCCCTTGGCGATGGCGGCCTCCTTGCCCATTTGGCGATAGACGATCCCGACCTCATGATGCGAATAATCATCAAGTATCGGGATATTGATCGCCCCCGGGATATGCGAGTGATCGTATTCTTTCGGCGAGCGGACATCGATCAGACTGGCCTCAAGCGCTAAGGCCTGCGCCGGACTACTCTGCTTCATCGTCGTCTTCACCGTAGGCATCGACCAGGACATCACGCGGCTTTGAGCCCTGAGGAGGCCCGACGATACCGCGCTCCTCCATCATATCGACCAGTCGGCCGGCTCGGTTATAGCCGATCCGAAAACGCCGCTGGAGCATACTGGCAGAGGCCTGCTTCATGTCGATGACCAGCCGGATGGCATCCTCTAGCAGCTCATCCTCAAACTCTTCATAGTCGATGGCGGCCGGTTTATTCAGGATATCTTCATCGTATTCGACTTCGATGTCTTGCTTTTTGACGCTCTCGACCACCGCTGCGATCTCGGCCTCCGAGATGAAGGCGCCTTGGACGCGTCGTGGGCGATTGGTCTCGATCGGCAAAAACAGCATGTCGCCCTTACCCAGGAGCTTCTCTGCCCCGCTCATATCAAGGATCGTTCGCGAATCGATCTGCGAAGAGACGGCGAAGCTGATGCGCGATGGGATATTGGCCTTGATCAGACCGGTGATGACATCGACCGAGGGTCGCTGAGTGGCGACGATCAAGTGGATGCCGGCGGCCCGGGCCATTTGGGCCAGGCGAGCAATCGCATCCTCCACCTGATTGGGCGCAACCATCATCAGGTCCGACAATTCATCGATCAAGATAACGATCTTGGGCAGCTTCTCTTCCGGGAATTTCTCGTTATAGCTTTCGACATCCTTTGAGGCCACGGAAGCAAACAACTCATACCGCCGCGTCATCTCATTGACCGCCCAGCCTAAGGCGATGGCCGCCTTTTTCGGATCGGTCACGACCGGCAGGATCAAGTGTGGGATCCCGTTATAGACGTTTAGCTCGACCACCTTGGGATCGATCATCAGCAGCTTCACCTCATCGGGTGAGGCATTGAACAGCAGGCTGGTGACGATGGTATGCATGCAGACCGACTTACCCGAGCCGGTCGTTCCGGCGACCAGCAGATGGGGCATCTTCGCCAGATCCGGCACGATGGCATTGCCGGAGATATCCTTACCGAGCGCGATCTTCAGCAGGCTTTTGCCTTCGCGGAATTCTCGGGTTTCAATGATGTCTCGGACATGGACCATGGCGGTGACTTCATTGGGCACCTCGATCCCGACCGCCACCTTACCGGGGACGGCCGCTACCCGGACCTGAGATACGGCCAGATTTAGGGCCAGATCATCACTTAGTCCGGTGATCTTGGAGATCTTGGTACCGGGTTCGAGCTCGATCTCAAACCGGTTGATGATCGGGCCGCGGCTGATCTCGACCACCTTGGCCTTGACACCGAAGTGGAACAGGATCTCTTCGAGTCTGGCCGCTGTATCGAGGATCTGCTTCTTCTGGGCATCCTGATTGCCCTTGGGCACGTCTGAGCGCTTGAGCAGATTGGTCGACGGTTTGCGATAGGCCTTGGCCTTGGTACTTAGCCCCTTGGCGATATCACCTTCGAGCTTTTTCGTCTCGGCGGCGCTGGGAGCCTCGATCTTCTCCGGCGGTGTTTCAGTCGGCCGGCTAGATTGATCGGATTTGACCGGCAGACTCTCGGGGATCGCTGGATCGTCCTCGGTTCGATTCTCAAAATGACGGGAGTAGTCATTCATGGTGATCTTTCGCTGATGGACCGGCGGGGTCGGCTCCGGCAGCCGCTCCGGTCGGTTCGTCGCCGCCTCGAGTTTTGGATTCATTGGCTGGCGCTCGTCTTGTTGGAGCTTCCGTTTCATGCGACCGGCTTCTCTTCGCTCTTTGGCATTGGCCCGGTACAAGGCCAGGTCTTCTCGGATGTCCTTGAGATTGACATTTAAGAGCAGGATCATTCCGATCAGTGCCGAAAAGATCGTCACCACCGTCAAGCCCGTAGCTCCGATCGCCCGGCTGAGCCCGGCGGTAAGGACATCGCCGATCAAACCGCTGGTGCTCAGATTCTGACCACCGGCATAGGCTGATTTTAGGAAGCTGCCGCCGGCGGCATTCAGTTTGATGGCATCAAGATGGACCAGTCCGAAGATCAATAACAGACCCAGACTGATAAAGATCAGACCGGCGATCATCCGGGTCCGGATCCGGCTGAAATTCGGATTCATCGCCAGCAGCGTAATAAAGAAGATCACCGGTGGCAGCACATAGCCAGTAAAGCCGAAGGTGCCCAGGGTGATCCGACGGACAAAGCGCCCGATAAATCCGGCGCTGGTGGTATATAAGAAGACCGCAAGCAAAATAGTAAAACCGACCAAGAGCAGCAGTTTTACTTCATAAGGTAAGGTGAATTGTTTGACCGGGGAAGCCGGTTTCGCCTTGGCCGATCGTTTGGTGGCGGGCTTTCGTTTGGGTTTGGTCTCAGCCATCAGTACCTACTTCTTGTCGGTTGAGCCGAATCCACCCTCTCCCCGTTCGGTCGTGTCCAGCTCGTCTACCAGTTGAAAGTTGACTTGCTCGTACTGAGCGATGATCATTTGAGCGATCCTGTCACCAGGCTCAATGGTATAGGCTTCACGGGACAGATTGACCAGGCCGACCTTGATCTCTCCGCGGTAGTCGCTATCGATCGTGCCGACGGCATTGATCAGGGTGATGCCATGCTTGGTGCTGAGGCCGCTGCGGGCTCTGAGCTGAGCTTCATAGCCGTTGGGCAGCGCAATATGCAGTCCGGTCGGGATCAGGCGGCGCTCCAGGGGTTCGAGCGTGATCGCTTCGTCTAAAAAGGCTCTCAGATCGACCCCGGCCGACCCACTCGTTTGGTAGGCCGGCAACGGGTTCGTCGATCGATTGATGATTCTAACCTTCATTTGGTTTCACTTCGTCTAACAGGGCTTTGCGTGAGACACCGATCTTATCGCCTTCGATCGAGATGACCTTGACGACGATCTCGTCTCCGACTTTGAATTCGTCCTCCACCCGGGCCAGACGCTTCATCGTCATTTCAGATATATGACAGAGCGCTTCGACGCCTTTTTTCAACTCGACAAAGGCCCCGAATTTAGCGATCCGCAGGATCTTAGCCGTGAAGATATCTCCGACTTCGAGTCCCTCCATCGCTTCCATTCGCTCTTTTTTGAGGTCCTCCATCAGCAGTGCCTTGCGCGAGGCTGAAATCTTGCCCTCGTCATCGACACCGATGACCTTGACTCGGATGACTTCGCCTTCTTTGAACTCGTCTTCGACGCGCTCGAGGCGACCCGGTGTCAGTTCTGAGATATGGACCAGGGCTTCCTGGTGCTGAGTCAGGGCGACAAAGGCCCCGAATTTGGCGATCCGAACGATCTTGGCATCAAATTCTTCGCCGACTTCGACTTCTTTTACGATGCCCTCGATCTCAGCTTTGGCGTTTTCTCCGCCCTCGGCCGTGGCGGCCGTAATGACGACCTTGCCGTCGTCGGTGATATCGATCTGAACATCGTGCTCAGCGGTGATGCGTTGGATGACCTTACCGCCGGTGCCGATGACATCTCGGATCTTATCGGGATTGATCCACAGGATAAAGACACGCGGGGCCCAGGGTGAGAGCTCCTTAGGCTCGGTGATGGTCTCAGCCATCTTATCGAGGATATGCATCCGTCCGACATGGGCTTGATCAAGCGCTCGGGTCAGGATCTCGCGATCGATCCCGTCGATCTTGATATCCATCTGGATGGCTGTGATCCCTTCGCGGGTCCCGGCGACCTTAAAGTCCATATCACCGAGGAAGTCTTCGATCCCCTGGATGTCGGACAGGATCGTTAGATCATCGTCTTCTTTGATCAGACCCATGGCGATCCCGGCAACCGGGGCTTTGATCGGCACACCGGCATCAAGCAGTGATAGGCAGCCGGCACAGATCGAGGCCTGGGAGGTCGAGCCGTTGGAGGACAGGATCTCCGAGACGATCCGGATCGTATAGGGGAATTGATCCTCATCGGGAATAACGGCCAGTAGGGCTTTTTCGCCCAGGGCGCCATGGCCGATGGCCCGGCGATTGGGGCCACGCATCGGTCCGGTCTCCCCGACCGAGAAATGCGGGAAGTTATAGTGAAGCATAAAGCGTTTGCTTTCAACGTCTTCGAGTCCATCCAGCCGCTGAGCATCACCGAGGGCACCGAGGGTCGTGACCGACATGGCTGAGGTCATACCGCGGACAAAATAACCTGAGCCGTGCGCCCGGCGCAAGAAGCCGATCTCACTCGAGATATCCCGGATCTGATCCGCTACCCGGCCATCGGGCCGCTTGCCTTCTTTGGTGATCATGCGGCGCATGGCGACCTTTTCCATATCCTTCCAGATATTGTTCAGCTCGCGCTTGCAATCGTCAAAGTCTTCATGGGCTTGTTCGTATTCGCCATAGATGCGCTCCTGAAGCTCATTCATGCGGTCTTGGCGCTCTTCTTTTTCAGTCGTTTCATGAAAGATGGTATCGATCTCTTGATAGGCTCGGCTGCGCAGAAACTCAGCCAGCGATTCATCGGTCGGCTCCGGGATGAATTCTTCTTTTTGAGCTCCGAGAGTAGCGACGATCTCTTCAAAGAAGACACACATGTCCTTGATGATCTCATGGCCCTGCATGATGGCCTCGAGGATCGTTTCTTCCGGCAGGATATGAGCCTGGGCCTCGACCATCATCACGGCTTCCTTCGTGCCGGCAACCGTCAGGTTCAGCTCGGAGTTTTCCATTTGCGCCTCGGTCGGCATCATGACGAATTCGCCATCGATATAGCCGATCTGGACGGCAGCGATCGGTCCCTGGAACGGAATCTTGGGCGCCAGAGTCAGTGAGAGCGATGCACCCAGGATGGCCAGGATCTCCGGGGCCGATTCGTGGTCGATACTTAGGACCTGGGCGATGACTTGAACATCGTTACGAAAGCCGTCGGGAAATAGCGGCCGGATCGGCCGGTCCATCAGACGAGCGGCCAAAATGGCCTTTTCGGTCGGACGACCTTCACGACGGATATAGCCGCCGGGAATGCGGCCGACAGAGTAGAGTTTTTCTTCAAAATCGCAGCTGAGCGGGAAAAAATCGATTCCCTCTCGCGGGGTACCGCTGGTCACATGGACCATGACCTGGGTGTCGTCGTAGTTGACCATAACGGTGGCGTCGGTCAGTTTGGCATACTTTCCTACAACGAATTCGAGTTCGCGTCCGGCGAACTGCTTGCGGAATACTTGTTCCTGCATACTTCCTCCTAGTGTTCTTTTGAAACGACTCATCATGGATGAGTTTCCCGGGAACAAACAACGACCTGTCTGATACTCATCAGTCAAGGCGATGTTTTTCTTACCGGACGATCCCCACTGTTTCAATGGTTTATTTAGAATCCCTTCCAGCCGATCGGCCTCAGGACCTCATAATCAAATCGTGACACCATCTATAAAAAAAGATGGGAACTCTCCCATCTATTTACGCAGATTAAGCTTTTCTATCAGTTCCCGATACTTTTCAATATCATTGTTGCGAACATAGTTCAGCAGATTTCGGCGCTTACCGACCATCTTGAGCAGACCACGTCGGGAGTGGTGATCCTTCTTGTGAGTTTTAAGGTGCTCATTCAGTTCATTGATGCGGAAGGTCAGAATCGCAATCTGGACTTCTGACGATCCGTTATCACCTTCATGTGTCTGATACTCAGCGATAATGTCTCGTTTTTGTTCTTTGGTCATACTAATCTCCTTGATTGTTGTGTAACGATTGCCCAGAAGACGTCGGAGAGTCGTAATCCGCGCAAAAGTCCTTACCTATCCTATCATAACCACACTTGAATGTAAACCAAAAAATCGTTGAGGATCGTGTTCCTCTGACCTTCCTCTGACCTTCCTCTTAAAACGGAAATTGTTCCGTCGTTAGTTGGTTTAGATTCATGATGGACTTAATTTTGTTGACCAAGGTCATCGACGACTTAATTTGAAGCAGATTACGAGATATTATGGCCGCTGGCGTAGTGATAAATATCATCATCTGAGTGGCGGCAATCATCTGACCGAAACTGATCTGTCCCTGTAAAAGGAAAAACATCGAGCTAGCCGTAATGAACACATAAAAAGATATAGTTGACAAATGAGGTAGCTGACCTGCCGAGCAGATTCATCCGAGAAAATCTGAAATCTACATCAGCCACCAACCGATTATTGTTCTCGTGCTCCTGACTCACTTTCTCTTCAATATGAAATGTTTTGACGACTTCAAAACCAGTAAAAAAATCTTTGATTCGTGAGATATAAAGTCCCATGGTGTTGGGATAGGCTGCTCTTAGTTTCTTAAGCCGGTCGCCAATGACTCTAGGCAACAAAATTATGATGATGCTTTGAATCAAAACGATAATCAGCAAGCCAGCATGGACCGATGCCAGCAAAACAATAGACACCAGAATGAATCCAGCATAAAGAATGATCTCGAAAAGAGGAGTGAACGAGCGAGTAATGTCTTAAAAAGTTAGTGATTCTTTTTAAATTAACAGACAACACTTTTTCAAATAAATCAAATTTGGCAAGATATTTAGCAAATTGCGGTGTAGTGTTTATTTGCCTGAAGCGGCTGGAGGTAATCTCCCACACACTTGTGGAGGTGGTTGGCAAAATGGACTGATGTACACGAATGCGGGCAATCTCCTCACACTGGTGGAGATGTTGTCATAGCTCAGAAGGGTGCAATCGAGGGAGAACAACTGAGCCGCTCGTTGACTGATCTCTGTCACGATGGTTCCGGTGCCCGCTTCACACAACGCATCCAAAGAACAATCTATGTTGGTGTCGTTAAACAATTCGGGCGCAAATGTTTCTCCTTACAAAAGGGACTGGTCGCAAGAAGCGATGAAGTCCTCCACCAGATAGAGATGACTGCGACTCTGAAGGCAGTCTAAGATCAAGGCTTTCACCGCCAATCCGGCCATCAGTTCCATGAGAGAAGGCACCATCGTGTTGGGATGATTTCTTCGACACGAAGCACCCGCAAGTAACTCGAGGGCAGCGGGAGAAAACCGTGTCATGAAAATCAATCAGGGATTCATCTGCGAGCTATCGGTCCTTATTCATCATCATCATCTTCTTCCTCCTCCATGAGAGCGACATTGATTTCCGTCAGTTCCCGTAAGATGGTTTCCTATTGTTCCCGCTACTGAATCCCTTTCTTGATTTTTGGGGCATGACGAATAGAGAGAGCGCTGCTTTTGTTTTCCATCTTGCCTATGCGTTAGATAATAGCGAGGTCCATGTCGCTCCCCTTGATGGCAACGACAATTCGGGCGAATACAGGTCGTGTGTCGTGTAGCGCTCCAATACATTTCCCCACAGGACCTCTTTCAATTGGAGAAGTCGTTGAAGTAATACCTCTCGCCGCTGAAGGTATGTGCCTCGCTTGCTTGACATATCATAAGCATAGCAATTTATAGTGCTATACATGAGATCAAAATAAAAAGGATTTAAAATGAACAAATATATACTCATAATCTCAATTAGAGTGCGGGACTTGGGATGAAATCAAAAAAAGTGGCCTAAAAGGCCACTAGGTGCAACAATTATTCACGCTCAGCAAGAATGGTCGAACTGAGCGATCAATCGATCAGACTTTGGAGATAATCCAAAATATCCCGCGACTCATACATCGGTTCACCATCGATGAACAGACAAGGACATTGAGCCTTGCCGCCAATGTCAACTAAGTGCTGCTTAGCCTCCGGATCGGTATGAATATTCAACTCTCGGTATTCGATACCGGCTTCATCCATATAGTCGGTCACGACCTTGCAGTATGGGCAGCCCGGTATAACATATAAATCGAACATGGTCAAATCAACAGCTCCTCGATAAAGTTTTCCAGATACGACAAGTGGACCTCGATCTCCGAGAGCTTCTTTTTATCGAACTTGATGCCGCGAGTCTTGATCGATTCGATGATCGTATCGGTCATCTCCTCGACATAGTCGGTACCGCTTTCGGTCAGGCTGACCAGCACCACTCGGCGGTTGTTCGGATTATAGCCTCGTTGGACCAGTTTTCGCTTGACCAATACGTCCACGATCTTGGTCAGCTGTTGATTCGATACCCCGACCTCACGAGCGAGATTGGTCATATTGAGCTCACCCTTATCATTGAGTGCGGTCAAGGTGGCCAGCTGTTTTCGTCCGATCGAGTACTTGGCATTGACCTCCGGTGTGAAGATGACTTTGCGCATTTCTGAGTTTAAACGAATGAATCGTTTGAGTAGATCGACCTGTTTATCCATGATTGTCCCCCTTTATGGAAAAGTAGCTTCTGGTATCCGCTACATCCTGTGCGATCTGATCGCGTAGGCCTTGTAAGTCGGAAAAGATGATTTCGTCTCGTAGAAAGTGCAGGAAGGCTACCTTAACTTTTTTTCCATAGATGTCCTGTTCAAAATCGAGTATGTGGGTTTCAAGCGTAAACGGTTTATCCGTAAATGTCGGATTGAAACCGATATTGCTCACGCCCCGGTAGTCTACCCCGTCAATAGTTGTCAGGGTGATGTAAACGCCGCGTTTCAAAGAGTAGAGATTGTTTTCGATCGTCATGTTGATCGTCGGAAAGCCGAGCTTGGTGCCACGCTTTAGGCCGTGCATGACCACACCGGTATAGTAGTGATTCCGGCCCAGCGCCGCCTTCATCGTTTCCATATCGCCATCACGCAACAGATTTCTCAGATAGGTGCTCGAGATGATCTTATCGCCCAGATAGACGGGTGGTACTTGAGTGGTAACGATATCCGCCACGGCATCGCTTTGTTTATAGCCGAAGCGAAAGTCGTAGCCGATGATGAGCTCCTTGAGATCGATCCCCAGGTAATCGATAAATTCCGTCTGCGACATATGTCGGATCGATTCATCAAACGGAATCGTTAAGACGTCCGCATAATCGGTCAATAGATCCTGCTTATCCTCCGGACTGAGTACCTCCGGGATCAGGCTGACCTCGACAAAGGCTTTCGGATTATTATCGAAGGTGACGATCAGTGGGCTTAAATGATGCTTATGAGCGCTCTCCAGCATGACATGCATGATGCGCTGGTGTCCTAAATGGACCCCATCAAAGGTCCCGATCGTTGCCACATACGACCTGGAACGGTCGAGTTCACTCGGGTGATGATATATCATGGTAGATTTTCTCTCTCATATAGCCCTGGGGACTCCTTCTGGCAGTCCCGGCGAAGCGGCCGCCCACAGTCAGCAGTATGCGATCAGCTGTTTCCTCCGATGCGATCAGATGCGTCTGCCCCTGACGAAGCCGAAGATAATCATCATAGCTGATCTCAACTCTCGGTCCGGGATGAAAGGCATCCGGCGGCCGGATGGCTTGGGCCGAAACGTCCTCGAGCGAGATACACTCGCTCAGCGGCACAAAGTCATTTTCCAGTCGAACCAGATTTGTCATGACACCACCCGTCCCAAGCTGTGCTGCCAGATCGACGACAAAGCTTCGGACATACGTCCCGGATGAACACCTCAGGATGATCCGGCCGTGACGGCCGTCCCAGTCCATGACAGTCAATTCCGTGATCTCGATGGTGCGGGCTCGGCGCTCGATCACCTGGCCTTCTCTGGCATAGCGATAGAGCGGTCGCCCCTTATGCTTGATCGCCGAATACATCGGCGGCAGCTGCTCTTGCCGACCGATAAAACGGTAGGCGGCAGTCTCGAATGCTTCACGAGTGATACTTGGTAACTCAACATCCGACACCTCTCCCATTATATCAAAAGTTTCGCTTGATTTACCATACTCAAAGCAAACATCGTAGGTTTTGTAAGAACTTTTTAATAAATCAATAAATTTCGTAGCTTGTCCAATATAAATAGACAGAACGCCCTCGGCCATCGGATCGAGCGTTCCGGAGTGTCCGACCCGCTTGATCCCGAGAGCTTTTCGGACCCGGTAGACCACATCATGGGAGCTCATGCCGGGTTGTTTATGAATATCGATCCTACCCCTTAGCAAGCTCGGCCTCGATTTCTGAGAGCACTCGGTCGAGTTTCGTCGGATAGTCGGCCGCCTCGAGAGGGATGCCGGCCGCACCGTGATGGCCGCCGCCCCGATGACGCTGGGCGATCGCCCCGACATCGATATACTCCTTCGAGCGAAGCGATAATTGCCAGTCTTGACCATACTGATAGCTTAAGACGGCCACCTCAACACCGGCGATGTCGCGCAGACTCTCGACGATATCGTCGGTATCGTCGGTGCCAAAGGCCTGCTTGGTCTCATTAGATATCTGAGTAAAGATCAGTCGGCCATCGGCTAAAAGCTCGGCCTGCTGGAGAGCAAAGGCCTGGAGCTTCTTCTTGGCCAGCGGGATCTGACCGTAGATCAGATTGTTGAGTTTGATCGGCTCCAGCCCCTGATCCATCAGATCGGCTACGGCTCGCAGGGTCTCGGCCGTGGTCGACCGATAGTAGAAGCGATTGGTATCGGTGGCAATGGCCGTATAGAGCGCCTCCTGAGTCAGCGGATCAAACGGTGCCCCCCACTCCTTTAGGATCTGATAGATGATCTCACCCGTACTGGCGGTCGGCAAGACATAATTGAGATCACCATAGCCGGTATTGGTCTGATGATGATCGAAATTGATCAGCGGGGCAGAAAACTCATGGCGTCTTTCATCGAGCCGCTCGGCATCGGACGAGTCGACGGCGATCACCAGATCGATCGCCTCCGGGGCCTGATTGACCATATGTGAGCGATCAAGAAACTGCAGATTGGCCGGTAGATCATCGTGGAGATAGATATCGGCCGCCTTTCCCAGATAACGCAAATAGCGACACAGGGCAATCGAGCTGCCCAAGGTGTCGCCATCAGGTTTCTTATGCGGAAGGATGACGATCGAATTAGCGGTCTTGATCGTCTGATAGATCTGACTCAGGCTGTGGTTCTGTGTCATGAGAAATCTTCCTTAATAGTTCATCCATCTCCATCCCCCGCACGATCGAATCATCGTAGACAAAGGTTGGATCCGGTGTGTTGTATACCTTGAGATTTTTTCCGATCTGCTGCCGGAAGAAGCCCTTGGCGCCGTTAAGCACCGCGATCATCTCCTCCCGGTCGAAATCATCCGACCCGAGGGCGCTGACATAGATGGTAGCCGACTTGAGATCGGCCGTCACATCGACGGAATTGATCGTCACGATCGCCGGCAGACGGGGATCTTTCATCTCCGTCATCAGGGTCTGTGAGACGATCCGTTTGATCTCCTCGGCAATCTTTTTCAGGCGTTGCTGTTTCATGCTTAGAGATTCCTTTCAATTTCCTTGATGATAAAGGTTTCGATCATATCGCCTACCTTGATATCATTATAGTTTCGCAGGCCGATCCCGCATTCATAGCCGGTCGCTACCTGTCGGACATCGTCTTTAAAGCGCTTGAGGCTCGAGACTTCTCCTTCGTGGATGACGATTCCATCTCGTACCAGACGGACCTGTGAGCTGCGAGAGATTTTACCGCGCTGGACATAGCCGCCGGCGATCGTTCCGACGCCCGGTACCTTGAAGATTTCACGGACTTCGATATTGCCTTCGACTTCTTCTCGCAGATCCGGATCGAGCATCCCGCTCAGCGCGTCACGGACATCGTTTATGATCTCGTAGATGATGCGATAGGTCCTGATCTCGATATTTTCGCGTTCCGCCATATTCTGGATATTGTTGTTGGGACGGACGTTGAAGCCGAGGATGACCGCATTCGAGGCGGAGGCCAGTAGGATGTCCGCTTCGGAGATGGCGCCCACCTGGGCCTTGATGATATTGACCGCCACCTCATCGGTTGAGATCTTCTCCAACGATTGACGGATGGCTTCGACCGAACCGTGGACATCGGCCCGAAGGATCAGATTCAGTTCCTTGAGCTCGCCCTCCTCGACATCCTCAAACATCGTATCGAGGGTAGTCGGCTTGGTCGTTGAGAGCAGCATCGCTTCTCGTTGCTTCTGTTCGTTTTGTTCGGCGTGTTGGCGAGCCGTTTGATCGGAGTCGGTGACATAGATCTTATCACCGGCTTGCGGGATCTCATTGAGACCCGTGATCTCGAATGCGCTGGTCGGTCCGGCGGTTTTGATCCGCTTGCCCTTATCATTGATCATGGTGCGGACCCGGCCATAGCTGGCACCGGCAAAGACATTGTCGCCGATCTTCATCGTTCCCTTTTCTAGCAATACGGTAGCGGTCGTACCCATCCGGGGGTCGACATTGGCTTCGATAATGGTACCGACACCAGGTCGCTTGGGATTGGCTTTTAGCTCCTGCATCTCAGCCACCAGCAGGATCATATCCAGCAGTGCTTCGATATTCTCGCCCGTCAGAGCCGACACGGGCACCATAATGGTATCACCGCCCCACTCCTCGGCCACCAGGCCGTATTCGGTCAGCTCCTGCTTAACTCGGTCGGGATTGGCTGACGCCTTATCCATCTTATTGATGGCCACGATGATCGGGACCTCGGCCGCTTGGGCGTGATGGATGGCTTCGATCGTCTGAGGCATGACACCATCATCGGCCGCAACGACCAGGATGGCGATGTCGGTCACCTGAGCGCCTCGGGCGCGCAGGGTGGTAAAGGCTTCGTGACCCGGGGTATCGAGGAAGACGATCCGCTTATTGTTGTAGTTGATCTCACTCGCTCCGATATGCTGGGTGATACCGCCGGCTTCTCGCTTGGTGATATTGGTCGAACGGATGGCATCGAGGATCGATGTCTTACCGTGGTCAACGTGACCCATGACGGTAACGATCGGTGCTCGCTCTTTTAGGTTTTCGGGCTTGTCTTCAAAGTCGAAGGTTTCTTCTTCGACCTCGGCCAAGGTCTGACGCCGCTCGAGCGTGATGTCGAATTCACTGGCGATCAGGGCCGCTTCATCAAAGGGAATGGCCGAGTTCATGGTGTACATCTCACCCATTTCCATAAATTTCATGATCAGCTCATTGGGTGAGCGCTGGATGGTCTCGGCCAGTTGGGCTAAGGAGATCATCTCATCGATCTCGATCGTTTGACCGCTCAGATCGACCACGTCCTCCCGAGTTTTTCGGTACTGGGCACGTGTCCCGCGTTTTCGCTTCTTGAATGAGCGCGGTGCCCGCGGCTCTTCTTCGACCGGGGCGGCTTTGGTCTTGCGGGCTTGTTTGGCCGGCTTGGCTTTTTTCTCCGGAGCTTTTTTGGCCGGAGCTTTCTTAGCCGGAGCTTTTTTGGCGGGTTTGGCTTTGGGGGCCGGGAGGTCGTCTTCTTCGTCGACGATATCGATGGTTTCTTCGACCGGGACCGGTTCCTCCTCCTCAGGCTCGTCGTAATAGTCTTCCACCTCCGGCTCAGGCGTG
Source organism: Tissierellia bacterium (assembly GCA_012838225.1). Taxonomy (GTDB): domain Bacteria; phylum Bacillota; class Clostridia; order Peptostreptococcales; family Acidaminobacteraceae; genus DUPT01. The sequence continues at coordinate 2,900 of DUPT01000039.1, read as the reverse complement.
GCTTCAGGCTCGCTGATCACCACCGGTTCACTGACCGGCGGAGTCGGTTCGATCGGGGCGGCGGCCTCCGGTTCAGTCACCGGGGGTGCGCCGGCCGGCGGTTTGTTGGGATTGATGAAGTCCATGAACTTCTGATAATCCTCCTCTGATATCACACTCATGTGATTATTGACCTCGATCCCTAAGCGGGTGAGCTTGGTGATCAGGTCCTTCGATTTCATTTTATAGACTTTTGCCAGCTCATAGACTCGTATTTTTTCCAACCGACTTACCTCCTTGTTCCATTTCCTGTGCCATCGCCAGTGCCATCTTGCGATTGGTAACGCCGTAGGCATTTCTTGGTCTCATCCCGGTAGCCTGGGCTAACTCGTCGCGACTGTAGTGCATGGTCATCGGGATATTCGTGGCCTGGCGAAGCAGCTGTCTGAGGCTTGCTTGCGAACAGTCGTGGGCAATATACAAAAAATGGATTTGTTTCTTCATGAGGGCATCCTGTAATGCCTCAGTTCCGCTTACGATGTTTCCGGCTTTTCTGGCAAAGCCGAGTAGTGTCAATGCTTTATCCATCCGGCATCTGACTCCGGATCTGGGTCTTGAGCTCATCATCGAGACTGATCTCGAGTGCCCGTTCGATGGCTTTTCGTTTGAAGGCCTGCTCAAGGCACTGATTATTTTGGCACAGATAAGCCCCGCGACCGTTTTTCTTACCGGTCACATCGACAAATACTTCTCCTTCATTGTTCCGAACGATCCGGAGCAAGGCTTTTTTCTCAAACATTTGGTTGCAGCCGACGCATTTGCGCATCGGGACTTTCCGTGGTTTCACTAGGCTAATTCCTCCGCTTGTGATTCGCTTAGGATATCGATCTTATAGCCGGTCAGCTTGGCGGCTAGACGGGCATTCTGCCCTTCCTTCCCAATGGCCAGCGACAGCTGATAATCGGGAACGACCACCCGAGCGGTCTTTTCCTCGATCATTTCAACCGAGGTGACCCGGGATGGGCTAAGCGCATTCTCGATATATTTTTCTGGTTCTTCTTCAAATAGGATAATATCGATCTTTTCTCCACCGAGCTCATCTACGATATTGTTTACCCGATTTCCCTTGGGACCGACACAGGTGCCGATCGGGTCGATATTATCGGTATTGGCGGCCACCGCGATCTTGGTGCGGCTGCCGGCTTCACGAGCGATGCTCTTGATCAAGACATCACCGTCTTGGATCTCCGGTACTTCAAGCTCAAACAAACGACGGACCAGTCCCGGATGAGTCCGAGACACCAGGATCTGAGGTGCCTTGGAGGTCTGGCGAACCTCGGCCAAATAGGTGCGAAATCGCATGCCCGGAGCATAGCGTTCGCCTCTCACCTGCTCTTTTGGCAGGAGCAGCGCTTCGGCTTTGCCCAGGTCAAAGTAGACCACGCCATTGTTGATCCGTTGGATGATGCCGTTGATCAGCTCATTTTCACGGTCTTTATACTCTTCGTAGATGCTGCTGCGTTCCGCTTCACGGATGCGTTGCACTACCACCTGCTTGGCAGCCAGGGCGCTGATCCGGCCAAAGTCGCGCGGCGTCTCTTCTTTTTCGACGATATCGCCGACCTCATAATCTCGGTTGAGTTCCTTGGCATCGGCTAAAGAGATCTCGAGCTCATCGTCTTCGACTTCTTCGACTACTTCATATTGACTATAGATATGGATCTCCCCAGTCTCACGGTCGATGGTGACGCGTGATTGACGATTGTTTCCAAAGTTCTTTTTGTAGGCGGTGACCAGTGCGGCCTGGATCGAATCGAACAGCACCTCTTCGGTCAGGTCTTTTTCAGCTGCGATCAGCTTGATCGCTTCAACAATATTTTCCATGTCTTCCTCAAATTTCAAGTATGTTCTTGACGTAATCGATCAATTCCACCGGGATGGTGATATATTTCTTGGGGCGAAGCTCCAGCTTCAATGAGGCATCATCCTTTGATATCAGCTTGCCGGTGTATCGGTTCAAGCCCTCGAGCGGCCGCATCAGCTGCACCTCGACCTTATGGCCTTGGTATTTCTGATAATCGGATGGTTTTCTCAGTAGCCGTTCGGCGCCGGGCGAGCTCACTTCCAGATAGTATTTTTCTTTGATCGGGTCTTGTCGATCCAGCTCATCACTTAAGAACTTACTCACCTTTTCGCAATCATCGAGCCCAATGGCCGGCTCCTTATCCACATAGACCCGCAGGTACCGCTCACCGTCTTCTTTGATAAATTCGATATCATAGAGCTCCAATCCCTGCTTGTCCAAAAAGGGTTGCAATATGTCGGTGACCAATTCCACAACGCTTCGTTTACTCATTTTTTAGTCGGACCTTTCCTCATATTAATAGTGAAAGAGTGGGGCGCCCCACTCTTTTTCTCTGATAACCTCTATTACAATATCACAATTTGCTTAAGATTGCAAGTGTTTGAGGATGTAGCTAAAAAGGAGCCAACATTTCCCCATTGACCCATGATGAAATATCCTTTAACAGAGAGCTTGATAGCAGCAATGCTCGTTTTAATATGACATGATCTGTCAGATTAACGGTCGACAATCGGTGAAATCACCGGCTTGCCAGACCGATCCAATAGCACGGTTAGGCCACCGGCATAGCCTGAGAAGTGGAATAGATAATTGACCCCTGTCTCCCTATCGACCCAAATTTGGATACCGGTCAGAGCACCTTGAGAATAAACTTTTTCAAATCGGTCTTTATCTTTTGCCATACTCACACCTCCATCAATAAATAAGACTATCGATACTCCTAAGATATTTACCCCTAAGCATTCTCAGTATCACTAGTTGATCATGGATTAAAGACAATCCTTTTCCATTGCGTTCGGTTAAACTTTGCCCAATTCAAAGTGCACGATACGCTCTG
>DUPT01000038.1 GCA_012838225.1 Tissierellia bacterium | reverse complement strand
GCGAGCGGGGGATCTGAGCTCGCCGTTAAGAGATCGCTTTGGGGTGCTGTTGCGGCTGGAGCTGTATGAACCGGCGGAGCTCCGTCAGATCATCGATCGCTCGGCCGAGGTGCTCGATGTCAAGATCGAGGAGCAGGCCAAATGGGAGATCGCCCGGCGCTCACGCGGCACGCCCCGAATCGTCAACCGCCTGCTCAAGCGCGTCAGTGACTTTGCATTGGTGTCGAATCAGGGACTGATCGATATGCCGATCTGTAATCAGGCACTCGATCTGTTGGAGATCGATAAGCTGGGCCTCGATCAGATCGATATCAAGCTGCTTCGCACCATCATCGAACATTATGACGGCGGGCCGGTCGGACTCGATACCCTGGCCGCCTCGACCGGTGAAGAGCGAGGCGATATCGAAGACGTCTATGAACCGTATCTGCTACAGCTCGGCTTCATCAAGCGAACGCCTCGCGGGCGGGTCGTCATGCGCCGGGCGTATGAGCATCTCGGCCTGTCGGAGCGCTACAGCGACGAGCGCGAGATCAATATCCTGAACTGGTTAGAGGAACCGGATGAAAACGAGTGATTTCTATTTCGACCTGCCGCCGGAGCGGATCGCTCAGCATCCGATCGAGCGGCGCGATCACTCGAAGCTTTTGGTGATGGATCGCCAAAGCGGTGATATCGAGCATACGACCTTTTCTCATCTGCCGGACTATCTGAGAGCCGGCGATGTGCTGGTGATCAATGATACCAAGGTCTTGCCGGCCAGGATCTTCGGCACCAAGGAGACCGGAGCCAGGGTCGAGTTTCTTCTATTGGAAGAGACGGCGCCCAAGCTCTGGCACTGCCTGGTGAAGCCCGGCCGCAGGGCCAGGGTGGGCGATCGGTTTGATTTTGGTCCGATGACGGCTCAGATCACCGGACTCTTAGCCGATGGCCTGCGAGAAGTCCGACTGGAATATAGCGGGACGCTCGAGCCGATCCTCGATCAGATCGGGACCATGCCGCTGCCGCCCTATATCCATGAGCGACTGGCAGAACCCGGTCGCTATCAGACCATCTATGCCAAGTGGGCCGGCTCGAGCGCCGCTCCGACCGCCGGACTCCATTTTACCCCGGAGGTATTTGAGGCCCTGGCTAAAAAAGGCGTCGCCATCGCCAAGCTGACGCTCCACGTCGGGCTTGGCACCTTTCGGCCGGTCAAGGTCGAGGCGATCGAAGCCCACCACATGCATGAGGAGTGGTATCAGCTGACAGACTCTCAGGCCGCGATCATCAATCAAGCCGAACGCGTCATTGCCGTCGGCACGACGAGTGTTCGGACGCTCGAATCGATCGTTCGAAAGCATGGCCGGATCGTCGCCGATAGTGATCGGACCGATATCTTTATCTATCCCGGCTATCGGTTCGGGGCAGTCGATGCCATGATCACCAATTTCCATCTGCCGGAGTCGACGCTGGTGATGCTGGTGTCGGCCTTCAGCTCTCGGGAGCATATCCTTAACGCCTACCAAAGCGCCATCGCGGAGGACTATCGTTTCTTCAGCTTCGGCGATGCGATGTTCATCCAATGAGCCGGGTTTCGGTTTCTCAGGGCTTCTTTATCTTGAGTCGCTCCAATCTCATCACGAAGCTGATCTCGATCATCTATGTCCCGCTGCTGCTGGCCCTGCTGGGCCCGGCCGGACACGGTGACTACGCTCTGGCCTATGTCTACTATGGCTCATTGGTGACACTCTTAAGTGATGCCATCACCAAGACCATGATCCGGCGAGTCAGTGCCATGGAGGTGAGGGGAGAGACGGATCAGGCGATCCTGTTCACCCGCTCGGCCAGACAACTGAGCTTGGCGCTATCGCTGATCGTAGCTTTGATCGTGGCTTTGGCCTCACGCGGCCTGGCCGGACTGCTCCATGCGCCGGATCTGTGGCTCAGTCTGATCGTGCTGGCGATCAGCTTGGTCTTTGTCAGTCTGGCGGCAGTCTACCGAGCCTATTTTCAAGCCACCAGACGCATGTCGATCGCCGGAAATGCCCTTGTTATCGAGCAGTTGATCAACGGATGTCTGACGATCGGTCTGAGCTGGGCTTTCTTGAGCCGTGGCGTGATCTATGCCCTGGCCGGAGCGGCCGGCGGAACCCTGATCGGCGGCTTGGCCGCCGCCCTCTACCTTCACTATCACTTCAACCGGCTGAGCCGTGAGGTGGTGGGTCGGGTGGCCTGGGAGCCGGTATTTCAGCTGATCAAGCCGCTGCTTGGATTATCTTTTATGCTTCAGCTTTGTCTGATGCTTGAGGCCTTGATCGTAAAACGCCGGTTGGCGGGACTCGGTCTCAGCGAAGCCTTGGCTTCGATGACCTATTCGGATATCACCAGCTATAAGATGGCGCAATCGATCCCGATGATCCTGTTGTCGGCTCTGGCGAGCGCCCTGTATCCGGCGATCACCGAATCGATCACCCAGGGCGATATCAAACGCTTCTATCGGCGGATCGATCAGGCCCTTCGTCACAGCTATCTCATCACGCTGCCGGCCTCGGCCGGAATCGCCCTGGTGGCAAAGGAGCTGACGGCCTTCGCCTTTGATGGGCGGCTGCAGCGTGAGCAGCTGATCATAGCCGGGGCGTTTATGGTGATCCCGATGAGTCTGGCCATGATCCAGCAGGCCATCTTGCAATCCGACGGTCAATTGGTCGTGTCACAGTTGCCGCTGATCGTGTCGGCCTTTGTTCAGGTGCTGATGAACCTGGCACTGATCCGGGAGCCGTTTGGTATCATGGGAGCGCCCCTGGCCGGCTATCTGGGACTGATCAGCCTGGTCCTGACCAATCACTTACTGCTGAAGCATCGTCAGGTTGAACTGAGCTACATAAGAGATTTGGGCCGACCGCTCCTGGCGAGCGGCCTGATGAGCTTGGGGCTCTTGGGGTTGAAGTACTGGCTGCCGCCGGTGAGTGGTCGCCTGAATCATCTGGGCCAGATGCTTTTTCTGGTCGGCGTCGGCGGACTGATCTATGGCGTGAGTCTATTGCTATTAGGCGGCATCCGACAAAGCGATATCCGAACGCTTCCACCTGGGCTGCTTAACAAGCTCCCCCGATCGATCAGCCGTCATATCAAGGAATAAGGAATTATGTTTGAATTCGAACTGATAAAACAATCCACTACGACCAAGGCTCGCCGGGGCCGTTTGAGGACACCGCACGGTGTGATCGAGACGCCGGTGTTCATGCCGGTCGGGACACAAGCGAGCGTTAAGGCGATGACGACCCAGGAGCTGGCCGATATCGGAGCCATGATCATCCTGAGCAATACCTATCATCTGCACGTCCGGCCGGGGAGTGATCTGATCAAGGCGGCCGGCGGACTCCACCGCTTCATGAACTGGTCGGGACCGATCCTGACCGACAGCGGCGGCTTTCAGGTGTTCAGTCTGGCCGGACAACGAAAGATCACCGAAGAGGGGGTCACCTTCCAAAGCCATCTCGACGGTCGAAGGATCTTTATGGGGCCAGAGGAGGCGATCGCCATCCAGCATAATCTCGGCAGCGATATCATGATGGTATTCGATGAGTGCACGCCGATCCCGGCCGAGCATGAGTATGTCCGTCAATCGGTCGATCGAACCACCCGCTGGGCCAAGCGGTGTAAAGAGGCGCACGATCGACCGGAGAAACAGGCTCTTTTTGGCATCATCCAAGGCGGCCTCTATCCCGATCTGAGACAACGAAGCGCCAGTGCTCTGATCGAGCTCGATTTTCCCGGCTATGCCATCGGCGGCCTAAGCGTCGGCGAGACCAAGCAGGAGATGCTGAGTGCTCTCGATTATATCCCCGATCTGTTACCGGTCGATAAGCCGCGCTATCTGATGGGGGTCGGTACCCCCGATGATCTGGTCGATGGGGTGCTTCGCGGCGTCGATATGTTCGATTGTGTCGCGCCGACCAGGATCGCCCGTCACGGCCTCGCCTGGACGTCTCAGGGCGATGTGTCGATCAAACAAAGCCGCTATGAAAGAGACTTCACGCCGCTCGATCCGGCCTGTGGCTGTGATACGTGTCAACACTATACCAAGGCCTATCTGCGCCATCTGTTCAAAGCGGGTGAGATCCTGTCAGCCCGATTGATGACACTCCATAATCTCCATTATATGCTGGAAATCATGCGACAGCTCCGCCAGGCCATCGAGCAGGATGTCACCTCGGAGTGGGCGCGGGACTACTTTGCTAACCGTAGGGCCACTATCAAATGATCGAGCGTGCCCCAAATATCTATCAGCTCGATATCCCGCTCAGGAACAATCCGCTCAAGTCACTCAACTGCTATCTGATCGTCGGAGTGGAGAGCCTGATCATCGATACCGGCTTCCATACGGCTGAGGGCGAGGCCTTGATCCGGGAGGCGATGGCGGCGCTTGGCATGGAGCCATCACACACCCGACTCTTTTTGACCCACCTTCATTCCGATCACACCGGACTGGCTGATCGGTTAGCCAAGACCGGCGTCCGTGTCTCGATGGGGCCGGTCGATCTGGCCCTGCTTAGGAGCAGTCTGGATCCAAGCGGTGATTTTTGGCAGGAGGTGCTGGCGATATCGATCGAGCAGGGGCTTTCGGCTGATCATTTGGCGCTAAGCGATCATCCCGGCTTTCGGTATCGGCCGTTGGCTTTGCCGGAGGTGGCCATCAGCCGTCCGGGGGATCGGTTCTTGGTCGGAGATTATCGCTTTGAAGTGATCGATCTGCCCGGTCATACCCCGGGCCTGCAGGCGCTGTATGAGCCAAAGCACGGGTTGCTCTTTAGCAGTGATCATATCCTTGAGCAGATCACCCCGAATATCACCTATTGGGGCGAGCGCTTTGGCGATAGTCTGGGCCAATACCTTGGGAGTCTCGATCAGGTCTTGGCGATGACTGTGACTCGGGTCTTTAGCTCGCACCGAAGCCTACCGACGGATCATCGGGCCAGGATCGATCAGATCAAGCGCCACCATGAACTCCGATTGCAGGAGTGTCGGGCAATTCTTCAAGGCGGACCGGCCAGCGTGCGCGAGGTCACTCGAAAACTGTCGTGGGACATCCGGGCGACATCGTGGGAGGATTTTCCGGCCTCTCAGAAATGGTTTGCCGCCGGGGAAGCCCAGGCCCATCTGGTCCATCTGGTGGCCCGAGGCGAGCTTACGAGCGAGAAGCAGGGCGAGGAGCTGATCTATCGGCTAAAATAAACTTTGCCAAACAGTCGAAAACACGTTAGAATAGAAGGAGTTAGGAGGCGAATATGGGACAATATGGATTTATTCTTGTTTGGGTGGCACTTTTGGCCTGGCTATGGTTCAAAATGCTAAAACCGCAACGGGAAAAACAGAAGGAAGTCGCCAATCTGCAACAGAATGTGGCAATTGGTGATCGGATCGTCACGATCGGCGGTATCGTCGGAACCGTCACCTATGTCGGTGACAGCGATATCAATATCGACGTCAACGGCGTCGTGCTGACCTTTAAAAAATGGGCCATCGGCTCGTCGGAAACGACGACGGTCGAGGACCTGCAACCGATCGAACCGATCGAGCCCGTCGATCCGGTGGAATAGGAGAACTCATGAAAAAACATGTCAAAACGGTCTACATAGGCAAGCAGGAAGCAGACAAGGTCGCCTGCGGCGAGTGCCAGACATCTTGCCAAAGCGCCTGCAAGACATCCTGCACGGTCGGTAACCAAGGTTGTGAACAAAAATGATTGAGGCAGCTTCGGCTGCTTTTTCCTTTGGGAGGTACCTATGATCCATCGCTATCGCTATGGCGGCGAAAATATCGTGATCGATGTCCCGAGCGGCTCGATCCATTTGGTGGACGATCTGGCGTATCGGCTACTCGCCAATGACGATTATCATCTGGTGACAGATGAGATCAGACAAGACTTCTCCGCCGAACAGATCGATCAGGCGATCGGGGAGTTGGATGAGCTAAAAGAGAGCGGTCTGTTGCATTCGGTCGATCAGACCAAACAGATCGTCGATCGCTTCCCCAAACGAAGCGATATCAAAGCGATCTGTCTGCACGTCGCCCACGACTGCAATCTGCGCTGTGACTACTGCTTCGCTTCCTCGGGCGACTATCAGGGTTCGCGGGAGCTCATGAGCCTGGAGACCGGCCAAAAGGCTTTAAAGTTTTTGTGCCAGCACTCCGGTCAGCGCTATCAGCTCGAAGTCGACTTTTTTGGCGGTGAGCCGCTCATGAACTGGCCGGTGGTCAAGCAGCTCGTCGCCTATGGCCGGCAGTTGGAACCGATCTATCACAAGAAGTTTCGCTTTACGCTGACCACCAACGGTCTGCTGCTCGATGATGAGATCGAGGATTTTCTTCACCGCGAGATGAGCAATGTCGTCCTAAGCATCGACGGCCGAAAACCCACGAATGATCGGGTGCGAAAAACGCTCAATAACAAGTCGAGCTATGATATCATCGTGCCCAAATTCCAGCGCTTCATCAAAGGCCGAGGCGATAAGCAGTACTATGTCCGCGGGACCTTTACGGCCCATGAGCTGGCCTTTAGCCAAGACGTCGAGCACCTGCATCAGCTCGGCTTTAAAGAGCTGAGCATGGAGCCGGTGGTGGCCAAGCCCGGTGAGCCGTATGCCTTGACGGAGGAGCATCTGCCGAGACTGCTTCAAGAGTATGAACGGCTTGCTCAGACCATGCTGGAGGCGTATAATACAGACGATGAATTTCGTTTCTTCCACTTCGAGATCGATCTGGCCGGTGGGCCGTGTGCGGTCAAGAAGGCCGGTGGCTGCGGGGCCGGGATCGAATACCTGGCGATCACCCCCTCGGGGGAGCTCTATCCGTGTCATCAGTTTGTGGGGGATGAACAGTTCCTCTTAGGGGATCTCGACCAGGGCATCATCTATCCTGAGCGGCGAAACCGGTTCAATCATCTGAGTGTGTTCGACAAGCCGGATTGTCAGAACTGCTGGTCGAAGTACTATTGCAGCGGCGGCTGTCACGCCAATGCCTTCAACTTTAACGCCGATTTAACCGTCCCCTACCGGCTGGCCTGCGAACTGGAACGAAAACGAGTCGAACTGGCCATCTACCTGGCCATCAAGAAAATGGAGGTCGATCGTGCTACACAAGTATCGTGAACACAGCCCGCAGATCGGCGAGGCGGTGTTTATTGCCCCGGGCGCCGATGTCATCGGTCAAGTCAGCCTGGGCGACAAATGTAATATCTGGTATGGCGTCGTCATCCGAGGCGATATGGCCCCCATCACCATCGGTGAGGGGACCAATGTCCAAGACCTCAGCATGATCCATGTCGATTTCAATAAGCCGACCAGGATCGGTCGCAATGTCACGATCGGTCACGCCGCCATCGTCCATGCCTGTAGCATCGGCGACAATACGCTGATCGGGATGGGAGCGACCATCCTCGATGGTGCCAAGATCGGTCAACACGTCATTATCGGTGCCAATTCTCTGGTACCGCAAAATAAAGAAATACCGGATCGATCGCTGGTCTTCGGTTCACCGGCCAAGGTGATCCGAGCCCTAAGTGATGAGGAGATCGCCTTTTTGGATCACCACGCCATCACGTATCAGGAGCTGGCCCGCGACTATCTGACACAGGAGTAACCAATGAAGAGAAATTACCGACTGATACTCGCCTTGAGCGTGATAGTCATTCTGGCGATCGTCGGATTGTCGTTCGTGTCGGTCGGCCCGCACCGGGCCTTGGCCAACCACTTGAAGCTCGGCCTCGATATCGAGGGCGGGGTGGCGGTCGTCTATGAAGCCGACCAACCGGCCGACATGAGCGACGGGGAGTTTAGCGGCCTGATGAATGATACCCTGGCGGTGCTCGATCGCCGGATCAATTCGTTTGGACTGGTCGAACCACAGATCACAAAGCAAGGCACCAATCGCATCCGGGTGGAGCTGCCGGGCTATAAGGATATGACCGAAGCCGCCGGCATGATCGGCCAAACGGCCATCCTCGAGTTCTACCAATTGGCCGAGGGCGCCTTCGCCTTCGAGGGCATGAATATCAACGAGGTCATCGAATTGGGGCCGGCCCCGGTGACGACCGAGCCCGAGACGGGCGAACCCGAAACGACCGAGCCGCAAGTCCTGAAGTTTGACGGCAAGCTGTTGTTTCAAGGGGATCAATTGGTCACCGCCGGCGTAGCCGCCATCGAAGGCAAAAACGTCGTGACGTTTGAGCTAAACGATCATGCCGCCAAGCTGTTCTCCGATGCTACCCGAGAGATCGTCGAGACGTATGAGACAAAGCTCGGCTCGATCGCGATCGTGCTTGATGACGAGGTCATCTCGGCCCCGATGGTATCTCAGGTGCTGACCGATAAAAACCTGATGATCGAGGGCAATTTCTCGGCTCAGGAAGCCATCCTTTTATCGAATCTGATCAAGGGCGGTGCGCTGCCGCTCGAGCTCAAGGAGGTCCAGACCAATCTGATCAGTGCCACCCTGGGCTATAATGCGCTCGATCGATCGGTCCTGGCCGGTCTGATCGGCTTTGGTGCGATCGCCCTGTTTATGATCCTGCGCTATCGGTTGGCCGGAGTGATCGCGATGCTGGCACTGGCCTTATACGCTTCACTGACGATCCTGGCGCTGATCGCGCTGGGGGCGACGCTGACCCTGCCCGGGATCGCCGGGATGATTCTGTCGGTCGGTATGGCGGTCGATGCCAATGTGATCATTTTTGAAAGGCTGCGCGAGGAGCTTGGTTTAGGCAAGACCCTTCGAACAGCCGTCCGGGCCAGCTATCACCGGGCGATGAGTGCGATCATCGACTCCAATGTCACGACGCTTGTGGCAGGCATCATCCTGTATTTCTTTGGTGAAGGGCCAATCAAGGGCTTTGCCATCACCCTAAGCGTCGGTATCGTCCTATCGATGCTGACCGCCATCCTGGTGACGCGCTTTGTGCTCAATCAAATGGCCGGCATCAAGAGCCTGAGCAATCCCAAGCTCTATGGCATCCAGGACCCCGATAAGCTAGGCTTTCGGTTCGATTTCTATAAACATGCCAAGTACTTTGCGGCCGCTTCGGTGCTGTTCATCCTGATCGGTCTGGGCTTCTTTATCACCCAGAACTTCAACTATGGCGTGGACTTTACCGGCGGGACGCTGCTCAATATCGATTTCTCCCAGCCGGTCGAGGTGGCGGAGGTGAATGAACTCCTAAAGGAACAAGACCTGGAGGAGCTGTCGATCATCACCGCGGGGGAAGCGAATCAGGAGATCATCCTAAAGACGACGACACCGCTTGATTCGGCCGAGCGTGAAGCTTTGTTTGGCACGATCCAACAGGCGTTTGGCCTGAGTGATGAGGCTTTCCTGGCCGGCGAGCAGTTCGGGCCGGCCATCGGTCAAGAGATCTCCCGCCGGGCCATCATCAGTATCGGCTTGGCGACCCTGGCTATCCTGGCCTATGTATCGGTCCGCTTCAAGCTCAATTACGGCATTGCGGCGGTGGCGGCTCTGGTGCATGATACGCTGGCACTGCTGGCCATCTATGCCATCTTTCGAACGACGGTCTCGAGCTCCTTTATCGCCGCCATCCTAACGATCGTCGGCTATTCGATCAATGACACCATCGTCATCTTCGATAAGATCCGGGAGAATCTGAAGCTCCATAAGAAAGACACGCCCGAAGAGATCGCCAATCTCTCGATCCGTCAGACCATGACCCGGTCGCTCTTTACGTCCCTGACGACCTTCTTCGTCATCCTGATGCTGTATCTGCTCGGGGTGTCGTCGGTCAGAGAGTTTGCCTTCCCGCTGCTGTGGGGGACATTGGTCGGGGCCTATTCTTCGATATTTATCGCCGGGCCGCTCTGGGTATATTTGAATCGAAGAGGTGTCTAAGGAGGCCAAGGCATGCAGAAATATTTGATCGTGTTATTGCTGGTACTGGTTCTATTACTCGGCTTTGCCATTTTGAACAATGTGTCCGTTCCCATCAATCTGATCTTTGCCAAATTTGAGGTCGCTCTGCCGATCCTGATCGGGATCAGTGTTCTGATCGGTATGGGGCTGAGCTGGATCATGGGCTTGGGCGATAAGTTCAAAAAACGCTCGCAGGTGAATGAGCTGAAGCGACAGATCACCGGACTCGAGCAGCAGCTGATCGATCAGCGAAAGACTTTGGATAGAAGCCTGTACCCGACAGAGGAAACGAAGACCATCGATGAGACTCCATCCCACCCGCTGGAATAAAATCGAATCAAGCATCACACAAAGTCAAGCCCTGGATTTAGGGCTTTCTTTGTCTTTGAGCAATCTTTTATACGCCCGCTTCGTGACCGAACAGGCCATCCGGGACTTCCTTGAGCCGAGGCTCATCTTGCAGCCGATGAAGGATGAGCCGGCGGCCGCTCGCCGGATCGCTCAGGCAATCGAAAAAAAAGAGCGGATCGGGGTGTTTGGTGATTATGATGTCGACGGTGTCACCTCGGCCGCCGTCTGGACTCGGTTTCTGCGCCATCACGGCATCGAGCCCGTCATCTATCTGCCCAATCGCTACCGGGAGGGCTATGGACTGAATCGAAAGAGTGTCTCACTGGTGGGTGAGATCGATCTGTTGATCACGGTCGATTGCGGGATCGGTTCGATCGAGGAGGTGGCCCTGCTGCAGCAGCGGGGGATCGAGGTCATCATCACCGATCACCACGAGCCGGCGGAAAGCTTGCCCGATACGCTGGTGGTCAATCCGAAGCTGGCCGACTATCCTTTTCGCGATCTGGCCGGAGTCGGCGTAGCCTATAAGCTGTTAAGGCGACTGGAGAGCCTGGGCTATGAACTGCCCCCGGGGATCTTGGAGCTGACGGCGCTGGGGACGGTAGCCGATGTGATGGCTCTATTGGGTGAAAACCGCTGGATCGTTCGCCGGGGACTGCCGCTTTTTCAAACGACGGCCATCAGAGGCCTGCGGATGCTGCTACGTGAGCTGAAGCTGTTTGGTGAGCTTCGGGCCAGCGATCTGGCGTTTCGGATCGGGCCGCTGCTAAATGCCGCCGGACGGATGGACTCGCCTTGGCCGGCCTATGAATTGTTGACGGAGGACGACCCGTTTGAGCTGGAGGGCATCATTCGGGACTTGATCGCGGCCAATCAGGCCAGACGCCAAGCGACTGAAAAGATCCTGCGTGATCTGAAGCAGCGGATCACCAAGGTGCCGCCGATGATCGTGGAGGAGGGACGGGATTGGTTGAGCGGTGTCTTGGGGCTGGCCGCCTCCAAGGCGTGTGAGCACTACCGCCGACCGGTCATCCTTTTAAATGAAGGGGAGAGCCTAAAGGGCTCAGGCCGCTCGCTGGGAGGCTTTTCTCTGTTGGAGGCCCTGAAGGCCACTCGCCGGCACCTAGTGCGCTTTGGCGGCCATCAGGTGGCGGCCGGACTCGAGCTTTCGCCCGAGGATCTGTCGGCTTTTCGAAGCGACATCCAGGCCTTTGCCAAGGAGCATCTGAGTGAAGACGATCTGATCCCGCGCTATGATTATTTTCCGATCGAGCTGGCCGATATCCGGCTGGAGTTTCTCGATCAGCTCGAACGACTCGAGCCGTTTGGGGCGGGCAATCCCGCACCGCTGTTTCGGCTCGATCGACTGAAGCTGCAAAATATCCGGCTGATGGGAAAAAATCAGACAGCGGCCGCACTGGAGTTTGTGATCGCCAATCGGACGCTTCGGATGGTGAGCTTCTCTGTCACCGAAGCCGACTGGCAGCTCGGAGAATACTATGATGTCTTGTTCGGGCTGGAAAAAAACACCTTCCAGGGGGTGAGTCAGCTTCAGCTGATGCTTCGCGACTATCGTTTGAGTGATTTTCGCCTGACGGTGAAAAGCCCGGTCTTCTTTGATGAGGTCGATCGGCTGTGGCAGCTGGTCCTAAGCTATGACCCGGCGGCAGTCCATCACGGACGGATCGGTCTCGAGCGAGCCCTTCTTTTGGGCCAAGCGCCGGCGACAACGCTGGGAGATCTCGAGCAGACCGACCGGGCCGATCTGGCGGAGTTTACCGAGCATCTGCCGACCAGGCCGGATCTGGTCGAGGGCTATAAAGCCTTGAAGCGTCAGGTCGAGGGGATCGATCTGTTGCGGCAGTCCGATCCGCTTCGACTGTGTCTGCAGCTCAAACTGTTTGAAAGCCTGGGACTTTTGACGTATACTAAGAATGATTTCCTTGTGAAGCTGCAATGGCATGATCAGGCCCAAAAGCTGGATCTGTTCGAGTCGGCCTTCTATCGAAAATCCCAAAGAATTTTGGAGGATTATCATGAACTTGATCGACACCATCCGGGTGGTTGAAGACTATCCCAAAGCCGGCATCAGCTTTAAAGACATCACGACTTTATTGCATGATCCCAAGGCCTTTCGAGCCGGGATCGATGCCCTGGTCGAACTGGCCGTCAACTACGATTTCGATTATATCCTGGCGGCGGAGGCCCGGGGCTTTGTCCTGGGGACACCGATCGCCTATGTCCTGAATAAGGGCTTTATCCCGGTGCGAAAGCCCGGCAAGCTTCCGGCCGAGGTCTATCACTATGAGTATGATCTCGAATACGGCACGGACGCCTTGGAGATCCACCGCGACTCCTTAAAAGAGGGAGACCGGGTGTTGATCGTCGATGATCTGTTAGCGACCGGCGGCACCTCGAGTGCGATGATCAAGATGGCTGAAAAACTCGGGGCAACGGTCGTGGCATGTCTCTACTTGATCGAATTGGGCTTTTTGCCGGGGCGAGACGTCCTAGACGGCTATGAGGTCAAATCGGTGGTCTACTACGAGGATTGATGTATGGATCTGCAGGATTTTCTGAAACGACTGCATGAACTCAATATCATATTTCAGGAAAACCGGGTAAGCGAAGCCTACCGGCTGGCCGAAAAAGCCCACGCCGGACAGTACCGCTCCAGTGGCGAGCCCTATATCTCGCATCCGATCCAGGTGGCGATCATCCTGGCTGAGCTCGAGCTCGATGAAGACACGATCATCGCCGGTCTGCTCCACGATGTGATCGAGGATACCAAATACGATCACGATACGATCCAGGAGCTCTTTGGCAAGGATGTGGCCGAGATCGTCGAGGGCGTGACGAAGATCGAGCGCATCCAATACGAATCACTCGAGCTGCAGCAGGCGGAAAACTTCCGCAAAATGCTCCTGGCGATGAGTAAGGACGTCCGCGTCATCATGGTCAAGCTGCCGACCGGCTGCACAATATGCGGACCCTCAAGTATAAATCAGATGCCTCGAAGGTCAAAAAGGCCGAGGAGACGCTGGAGATCTATGTTCCGATCGCCCACCGCCTAGGTATTTTCAAGGTCAAATGGGAGCTTGAGGATCTGGCCTTTTTATACAAAGAGCCCGAGATGTATCGCGATCTGGTAAAAAAGGTCGACCGGCGGCGGCGAGAACGCGAAAAAGACATCCAGGACATCATCCGAAGCATCTCGACCTCGCTTAATACCAATAAGATCGAGCATACCATCTATGGTCGCCCGAAAAATCTCTACAGTATCTATAAAAAGATGACCTTCAAGAACTATTCCTTTGAGGAAATCCACGATCTGACCGCCATTCGGGTCATCGTCAAGGAAGTTTCGCAGTGCTACGGGGTGCTGGGCATCATCCACTCGAAGTGGAAGCCGATCCCGGGGCGCTTCAAGGACTATATCGCTATGCCCAAGCCCAATATGTACCAATCCCTCCATACCACGCTCCTGAGTGATAACGGTGAGACCTTTGAGGTCCAGATCCGGACGGAGGAGATGCATAAAGTGGCGGAGTTCGGGATCGCGGCCCACTGGCGCTATAAAGAGGGTAATAAGGTCTCCGGCTCGAATCTAAGCTGGCTTGAACAGATGGTCGAGTGGCAGAATGAACTGGATAATCCGACCGAATTTATCGACTCGGTCAAGATGGATCTGTTCAATACCCATGTCTATGTCTTTACGCCCAAGGGGAGTGTTATTGAGCTGCCCGATGGGGCGACCCCGGTCGATTTTGCCTATAAGATCCACACCGATGTCGGCCACTCCTGCGTGGGAGCCAAGGTCAACAGCCGGATCGTTCCGCTTAACTACACCCTAAAGATCGGTGATATCGTGGAGATCCTGACGGCCAAAACCCCTCAGGGACCCTCGCGTGACTGGCTGAGCTTTGTCAAGTCGAGCCAGGCCAGAAATAAGATCCGGGCCTACTTCAAACGCCAGAACTTCCATGAGAATATCGAAAAGGGCAAGGACATGATCGAGCGCGAGCTCAAGAAATACCGCTTGAGCCTAAAGCAGGTGATGACGCCCAAGATCGAGCAAACGCTGCTGAATAAGCTGAGCATCAAAACGATCGACAATCTCTACGCATCGGTCGGCTATGGCGACACGCTGGTGCGTCAGATCATGCCGACGATCCGCGAAGATTTTATTCAAGAAGAAAAAGAACTGAGAGTGGCCGCCAAGCCCAAGACGACTGATCCCCAAGGGATCTCGATCCAGGGCATGGATGATATGATGGTGCGCTTTGCCCGGTGTTGTAATCCGATCCGAGGCGACTCGATCATCGGCTATATCACTCGCGGCTCCGGCATCACGATCCACCGCTCCAACTGTACCAATTTCAATCCGGAGGAGGAGGGCTCGGACCGCTTCATCGAAGTCCACTGGAGCGGTGATAAGCCCCCGACCTTCACGGCTTCGGCCAAGATCATCGGCGCCGACCGGCCGGGACTGCTGAGTGATATCACCACCACCATGCAAAACCAACACTCGGCCGTCCGCGGACTAAACGCCAAGGTCAACAATAATCAGATCACGACCGTTATCCTAAACTTCGATGTCAAGGATGTCGATGAACTGAATCGGATCATCACCAAACTTCGTCAAGTCCCCAATGTCAGTGAGGTCAGCCGCTTATGATCGCAGTCATTCAACGAGTCAGCCATTCATCCGTCACCGTCCGGGGAGAATTGATCTCTCGGATCGATCAGGGTCTGATGGTCCTTCTAGGTGTCGCCGTCGATGATACCGAAAAAGACATCGCCTATATGGTCCGTAAGATCCCAAAGCTTCGGGTCTTTAGTGACGATGACGATAAGATGAATCTGTCCGTCCAAGACATCGGCGGCCAGATCCAGATCGTATCACAGTTCACGCTGCTGGGAGATTGTCGTCAAGGTAACCGCCCGTCGTATATCGAGGCCGCTAGGCCGGACAAGGCGACCGACTACTATGAACGGGTGGTCGCAGGCATCCGACAACAAGGGCTCGAGGTCGTGACCGGCGCCTTCGGTGAGTCGATGCAGGTCGAGCTGCTAAACTCGGGACCGGTAACGATCATCATGGATTCGAGGCAAAAATGATATTGGAACGTTTTATCACGCCCGGCATGGGAGTCAATCTATACCTAGTCGGAGCAGGCAAGCAGGTCATCATGATCGACCCCGGCACCATCATCCCCAAGGTCGATGAGCTGATCGAGGAGAGAGGCTATGAGCTTCAGGCCATCGTCTTGACCCACGGCCACGCCGATCATATCGGCGGGGCGGAATACTACCGCGACAAATATCATGTCGATGTCTATATCCATCAAGCCGATGACGAGATGCTTCAAAACCCCAAACACAACCTGTCCAAGGGTGTCTATGGCTACGACATCTCGATCGAGGGAGCGATCGTCTATCAGGATAAGGATCGACTCGACCTGGGCGATATCCGGGTAGAGATCATCCACACCCCGGGTCATACCAAAGGCTCGAGCTGTTTGCTGATCAATGACCAGCTCTTCTCAGGCGATACCCTGTTTAAGATGGGGGTCGGCCGCTGGGACCTCTACGGCGGTGATGGGCAAGCGCTGATGAACTCGATCAAATCGAAAATTTTTACGCTTAAGGATATGCCGGTCTATCCCGGTCACGGGGTGGCGACCAGCATCGCCTATGAGAAGGAACGAAACCCGTTTGTGGGCTAGGGACGTCCAGTCCGGCTTTAATCAGGTAATAGGAAAAGGATCAGCGATGGATGGCTGATCCTTTTTTGTGGTCTACTCAGCCCACGCCAGCAGCTCTACCTTTAGCTGGCCGGCACCGGAGGGATCGTGTGACAGCAGTCCAAGCACCAGTCCGATCGTAATGCCAATGCCTAGGATATTTCTTTTCATCTCGACTCCGATTATTGTTTACCGATAACTCCAATTCGATGATAGCCAGAAATTATTTTTTTAACGAGTAGCAATTGGCGGAAGTTTTTATTTCCAATCGTTTCTTATCCCAATCATCGGCTAGATTTGGTATCATAAGATAGGTGAAACCTATGAGAGTATCGATCCTTGATTTTAATAACCATCTAAAATTTCAGACCATTTTTGACAGCTTCTTCGAGCATAATATCTGGACTGATGAGGCGCCTGATTTTATCGTTGATTTCAACGAGCTGATCCATGGCGATCGGATCATCCGACTGACACCGGGTCGGGAGCTGGCAGAGATCTATGAGTACCTTGAGACCCTCACGCCGTCTCAGACCGAGTGGGGGACGCTGCTGGGCGTACGACCGCTTAAGCTGGTCCACAGCCTGATCGATCAGGGCTGGGAGACAGAAGCCATCAAGCAGCATCTGGCTAGGAACATCCTGCTCCAGCCGCAAAAGATCGAGCTGCTGTTTGAGACGCTCAAGCACCAGCAGGCGATCTATCGGAGCGACCGGGACAAATTGTCGCTCTTTCTATCGATCCCGTTTTGTCCGAGCATCTGTAGCTACTGCAACTTTCATACCAAGCCCTATCAAAAAAGACTGGCCCGAGACTATGTGACGGTGTTGCTGCAGGGCCTCAAGCAATTAGGCGATCATCTAAGGGCTGATGAACGAGTCGTCGATGTCGTCTACCTGGGTGGCGGGACACCGACGGCCTTGCCGCCGGAGTTGTTGGGTGAATTGATCTCGGCGATCGATACAATCATCCCCAGAAGTGAGGTGAAGGAGTTCACCATCGAAGCCGGCCGGATCGATACCTTTAGCGACCGGCACATCGAGATCCTAGAGACGGTCGATCGGATCTGTATCAATCCCCAGACCTTCAATGAACGGGTCCTCCAAGGCGTCAACCGGGCCCATATCCATCAGACCGGCGAGTTGATCCGCCACTTTGAAGACCGGGGGGTGATCGTAAACTCCGATTTGATCGCGGGTCTGCCCGGTGAATCGGTCGCGAGTTTTCTTGATTCGCTCGATCGATTGATCGATCTGCGGCCGTCAAATATCACCGTCCACAATCTGTCACAAAAGCGAGGCTCCGCCCTGCGCGATCAGCCACTGAGCGAATCGGGCGTCAGAGCCATGCTTCGCGGCGGCTATCAGGCGCTTCGAGCGGCCGGCTATCATCCGTATTATCTCTATCGACAAAAGAATATGTTGTCCCATGGGGAGAATGTCGGGTATGAAAGAGACACCACCGCTTGTATCTACAATATCCGAATGATGGAGGATGCGCATGAGATCATCTCACTCGGCTCCAATGCCGTATCGAAACGGATCGATAAAACGGGACTTCGTCGCATTCAAAGCATCAAAGAAACCACCCTGTTTATGGTCGAGACCCAGCGGTGGCAGGAGGATCTGGCGTCTTTTTTTCAGTCCAAGGAGGCAAAATGATCACTCAGACAAAGCTGACCAGTTCTCAATTAGCGCGTGATATCACGCTTCGGATCTATACCCCGCCGGGCTATGATGAGGATGAATCGATTCATTATCCTGTCGGCTATTTCTTTGATGGTCAAAACCTGTTTGAGCCTGAGGCGTCGTCCTACGGTATGATCTGGGCGGCGGATCAGGCGCTCGAGGACTTGGGGCTTGAGATGATCCTCGTCGGCCTCGACTCGTCACCGTCTGAGCGGATGGGGGAATACTCCCCCTGGCGGTTTGGGGAGTATGTCCGGGAGGAATTCTCGCAGGAGCGAGGCGGCCGAGGCGATCTGACAGCGCGGTTTTTGGTCGAGGACGTCATCCCCTGGGTGAAAAAAGTCTATCGCACCGATGGCAATCAGATGGTGGCCGGCTCGAGCCTGGGCGGCGTTATGAGCCTGTATAGTGCCATCACTTATCCGGAGGAGTTTCAGTGGGTCCTGGCCATGAGCACGGCCGCTTGGGTGTTTCAAGAGGCCATGGAGGTCTATCTCAAGCAGATCGATCCGAGCTTTGGTCAGCGCTTCTATCTCGACACCGGAACCGATGAATCAAAGGAAGAGAACTTCGACACCCTCTACCTGGAATCGAATCGCCGGTTGGCTCATATCCTGAGTCAGACCGGTGCCACCTATAAGCTCTATATCGAAGCCGGTGGGCGCCATAATGAAAACGCTTGGCGCCGCCGACTACCCAAAGCCCTCGACTGGCTGATCAATGATCGATGGGAGGAATCATGAGTCAAGCTGATAAGATCTTTAAAGCGATGTGTCGCGACATTCTAGATCATGGTACATCGAGTGAAGGCCAAACCGTCCGGCCTGTCTGGCCCGATGGGACACCGGCCCATACCATCAAGCGATTCGGCGTCGTCAACCGCTATAACCTAAAAGAAGAGTTTCCCGCCCTGACGCTTCGACCGACCTATTTTAAATCGGCTGTCCATGAGATCCTGTGGATCTGGCAGAAGAAGTCGAACAATATCAAGGACCTCAAGCCCAAGATCTGGGATGAGTGGGCCGATGAGGATGGCTCGATCGGAAAAGCCTATGGCTATCAGTTGGCCATCAAGCATCAGTACAAAGAAGGCCTGTTCGATCAGGTGGATCGGGTGCTGTATGATCTAAAGCACAATCCCTATAGCCGCCGGATCATGACCAATATCTACGTCCATCAGGACCTGAGTGAGATGAGGCTCTATCCTTGTGCCTATTCCATGACCTTCAATGTCACCGGAAAGACATTGAATACGATCCTCAATCAGCGCAGCAATGACGTCCTGGCGGCCAATGCCCTAAATGTTATGCAATACGCCATCTTGACCCATATGATGGCTCAGGTGAGCGGGCTTGAGGTGGGGGAGATGGTCCATGTGATCGCCGATGCCCATATCTATGATCGGCATGTCCCGATCGTCGAGGAGCTCATCACCCGGCCGGAGCATCCGGCACCAAAGCTTTGGATCAATCCCGACATCACCGATTTCTATGATTTCACCGTCGATGACTTTCGACTCGACGATCTGGTGACGGGAGAAGCCGTCAAGAATATCCCGATCGCCATCTAGGAGGAAAGCTTGTTTTATATCGTCAATGTCGATCGCAACTGGGCGATCGGAGCGGCCGGTGATATGCTGGTCCATCTAAAAACGGATCTGAAATTCTTTAAAGACCAGACCATGGGAAAAACCGTGCTCATGGGGCGTAAGACGTATGAATCACTGCCCGGCCAAAAAGCCCTGCCGGGTCGGCGAAACATCGTCTTGACAAGAAACAAAGCTTTTCAAGCCGACGGCTTTGAAACAGTCCACTCGGTCGATGAGGCCTTGGCCTTAGCCGCCACGATGGCCGATGATGATTTTGTCATCATGGGTGGCGCCAATATCTACGAAACCTTTCGGCCCTATTGTGACCACGCCATCATCACTAAGATCTATGCCACCTTCGACAACCCCGATGCGCTGATCACCGATCTCGATCAGGCGGCGGACTGGGAGGTGGTCTGGGAGAGTGAGACCATCGAGGATCCGCAATACGATCATCGACGGGTGGTCTATCGTAACACCAATCCGACACCAAATCCTTATATCGACGAGGGATCGGCGATATGACTAAACGAATCATTGGCCTGCTGCTAATCCTGCTACTGCTCACCGGTTGTGCGGCCGAGCAAAAAGGGACCCTTGAACAGGTGCTAGATCACAGCACCGATTTTGGTGAGACCATCCCCAAGGATTTGTCCGAGTTCATCGCAAGAGGTCACGTCAATATCCTGGGAGAGCTTCATTGGGTCAAACAGACCCATGAGTTCTACACCCAGATCATACCGGGACTGCATGAAGCCG
The DNA here is from genome assembly GCA_012838225.1 of Tissierellia bacterium. Lineage (GTDB taxonomy): Bacteria > Bacillota > Clostridia > Peptostreptococcales > Acidaminobacteraceae > DUPT01. The sequence goes on along the minus strand of DUPT01000038.1, from coordinate 54,808 downwards.
GCATTCGCCTGATCCTGTTGGAGATACCGCTGTCGGCTGGTCCGTTGCTCGATTTCTATGTGACGGGTCAGATCACCGACTTTCCCTGGGAACAAACAGACCTGGCCGACAGTCATTCGCCAAGGGATCGAGGCCATCCGGCAGTGGAATGAGTCTCTGCGAGCGGCCGATCGAGCGGCTGAACAGATGAGGCTCTATGCCATCGATATCGACGCCTTGCCCATCTCTTCGACCTATCCGGCCCTGATCCGGGTCCTGCGGCGTGAGATGGGACTGGCCGGCAGCTTCTTCCAGTACCCGCAAGACAATATCAAGCAACTCGATGAGGGAGTCGTCAGCGGACTGGGTGATGGGCTCGAGCAGGATTTCCGCTGGATCAGTCAAAAAATGATCGAGAGTGAAGATATCGTGCGACCCAATCTATGGGGATACCAAAGTGAAAACTTCTTGCAGGGCTTTATCGAGAACATCTCGGGGGACCGGGAGCAATTGATTCAGGACAGTGTCGAGTATTATCTTAAAAAGCATGACGGTGAGAAAGCCCTGATCATTATCGGCTCAGCCCACGCTTTTCGCCAGGATTGGCTGTTTGAGACGACCGAAGCGGTCGCTGAGCACTCATTGGCCGGACGCTTGGTCGATGGCGGCTATGATGTCAACAGCCTGCTGATCCAGCATCGAACCATCGAGCTGACTAGGGTGGCGCTGCCCTTCAATGCCTCGTCTACAATGACATTTGAAGATGGTGAGTTGTTTGTCGCCCTGGAAGAAAGCTATGACGATCAGCGCGTCTGGATCGATCTGAGGCCGCTGGCCGATCAGCCGCTGCCGGTCCGCCTGGACTTCTCGCTCCAGGTGGAGACTCAGACGTATGAGTTTGATCTGGCGCAAAATTTTGACGGAATGATCTTCCTACCGAAGGTAGATATCGACCTGCTGTTTTTTCTGGAGTGATGAATCAGGCCCACGATCTTACGATCACGGGCCTTTTTTCAAATGTACTTTTAGAAATCAGTATTGTTTTGCGGCGGATCATCTCCGGGAAAGGTCCGGCGCAGGCGCTCAGCGGTCGCCTCATCACACTCGATCAGTCCCAGCCGGTAGAGGCTCAAAAAACTGATCGCTCCGTACCACAGGGAGGACAGATGGCTTCTTTTCAGAGACACCCGGTGGGGACCACGTCCAACGATCTCTCCCTCGATATCCCACGTGAGAGGCGGCATCGAAAGCCTATCGCCGTGACGCTCAAGCCAGCGGGCCGGGTCGATGATCTTTAGCATCAGACCGACGGCTTGGCGGTTGGACTGGAGATAGCCATTGGCGATATAGCCGCCGGAGCGGTCTAAGGGATTGGAAAAAAGATGGGTGATGCCCGGGATCTGGGTGTGGAATTCGACATACTCTGCCAAATCGCTTTGCCGGCGAAAAAAGCCCAGGATGGCCCGAAGCGACTGAGCGTCTCGAACGATGATATCATTGGCCTTGATATAGTTTTTGGTATAGTTGCCGTCGATCAGCGACTTGATCCGGTAGCTGGTGTAGCCGATCAAGCGCTCCGCCTGATAGACGCCGATAAAGGTGGTCTGGAGGCCCTTAAACTCTCGCCGGAGATGATCTTTCTCCAGGCCCAGCAGCCGCACCATGCCATGGGTCTGGCGGGTGAAATGATCGTGGCAGTGAAACAGCTCGTCGACTGATTCGATCAGACGGACTTCGTAGGGACCCGAATAGTCCGGGCAGTATTTGAGATCGACCTGGTAGAGCTCCATCTTGGTCGAGAAGCCGTAGCCTTTTTGTTCGTAGTAGTCCGGCCGAAACGGCAGCAGACAGGTGGTATCGATGCCCTGTTGTTTGGCTTGGTCTTCGTAATAGGCCGTCAGACGAGCGGCCAGTCCGCTTTTTTTATACAGCGGGTGGACGGCCAGGGTGCCGTAGCCGCTGACCTTGGTCATTTGGCCATAGACATTCATCTCAAAATCAAATGCCCGGGCGATCGCGACCAAACGATCATCGATAAATCCGCCATAGGCGCTCACTCCGCTGGCGTCGTCTGTGATCAGCTCGAGCTGCCGGGTATAGTCGGCCACACCTTCGTCGGTATAGTCTCTGATCGTAGGATAGCCAAGATAGCTGAGCTCGAGATTGGCCGGAATATCATCTTTTCCCAGGATGCGGATCGTCATGGAAACCTCCTTGGTCGACTGGTAGGGGATTCAATGGTTTGCCCCACAATCATTGTAGCATTGTCTAAACAGAAACCACCCGACAAATCAGGTGGTATCAGTATGATCGCAATTGGCGGACGAGTCGTCTGATCGAGGGAGCGATGATGACGCCACAGGCGATCGCCAGCGCAGCAAACACCGTCTGATAGCCATAGGCAGCCGCCTGACTGAGATTGCGTTCGGCCAGGTAGAGCATGGTATAGTACATCCCGGCCCCCGGTACCAGCGGCAGGACACCCGGGATGACATAGGTGGTCGAGGGTGCCTTTTGGATGCCGGCCATGATCTCACTATAGATACTGATCACAAAGGCCGCCACAAAGGCCGCTAATAGGATATTGTCGGTGCTTAAAAGAAGCTGCTGCTGGATCAGACCGGCCGAGCCGCCGCCGATGGCTGCCAGGACGATATGCTTGCGCCGGATATTGAACAGGATCGATAGACCGACAGTCGAGATAAAGCCATAGAACCACGTCATCATCATACCGGCAACACTCCTGTCATAAGGACCAGACCGACACCGACGCCAAAAGCAATGCCCAGGGCGATAAAGACGGCCTCACTGGCCCGGGTCAGTCCCGATAGAAAATCACCGGTCAAGGTATCGCGAACGCTATTGGTGATGGCGACGCCCGGGACCAGCGGCATGATCGATCCGATGATCATGGCATTGATCGCCAAGGCAAAGAGTCGATCCAGCAGGTGGATCAGGATCGTCACGACAAACGAAGCCACGATATTGCGCAAAAAGAAATTGAGCCGAAGCGGCATAATGGTGACCATAAACAGCTGAAGCAAGACACCGATCAAAAAAGCCAACGGAAACTGACCGGCCGGAGCACCGAACAAAACGGCAAAGCCACCGACCGCCAAGCCGCCGCCCAGCAGGCTGATGGGGAGGGGGTATTGCAGTGAGTTAGCCACCCGGTTCAGCTCCTCCCAGGCGGTAGTGATCGGCATATCAGAGGCGGTAAAGCTTCGGGCAAAGTTATTGGCTTCATCGATCTTATGCAGGTCGATCTGTTGGGGATGGACCCGCTTCATATGGGTGATCGGGCTGCCGTCGATGATGCCGGTGACCAGGATGACGCTGGGCGTGACAAAGCTTTCGCCCGCCACACCGCGAGACTGACACATCCGATCGATGGTTTCTTCTACCCGGTAGGTCTCAGCCCCCGAGGTCAAGAGGAGCTCACCCGTCGCCAGCGCTAAATTCAAAATGGATTGTTGGTCGGAGTGCGTCACGACAAACCTCCTGTGATATAATGGTACAAGTGTTTTTAAGGAAGGGGAGTGCTGATGTCAAACGTTGTTGAAAAGTTTATCCGCTATGCTAAAATCGATACCCAATCCGATCCGGATTCGACCACCGTCCCGACGACGCCCGGTCAATGGGATCTGCTGCGCCTGCTCGAGCAGGAGGTCAAGCAGCTGGGGCTTGAGGTGTCACTCGATGAGCATGGCTATCTGATGGCTAAATTACCCGCAAATACCGATCGGTCAATCACCAAACTGGGACTTTTGGCCCATGTCGATACCTCGCCGGATTTCGCCGGAAAAGATGTCGAACCGATCATCACCCGCTATCAGGGCGGTGATTTGGTGCTTCAGGCTGATGAAAATATCGTGATGGCGGTGGCCGATTTTCCCAATCTGAGCGCTTATGTCGGTCAAGACATCATCCATACCGACGGCAAGACGCTGCTAGGGGCCGATAATAAAGCCGGTGTCGCCGAAATTATGACAGTCATTGAACACTTAGTCAAGCATCCAGAGATCGAACACGGTGATATCCTGTTTGCTTTTACGCCCGACGAAGAGGTCGGTCGGGGAGCCGACTATTTCGATGTCAAACGCTTTGGGGCCGATGTCGCCTATACCATCGATGGCGGACCGGTCGGAGAGTTGGAGTATGAAAACTTCAATGCCGCCGAAGCGGTCCTGAGCGTCCAAGGCCGAAATGTCCACCCCGGAACGGCCAAGGACAAGCTGATCAATGCCATCACCTTGGCGATGGAGTGGGCTGATGCTTTGCCAAAGGACGAAGTCCCGGAGAAAACCGACGGCTATGACGGCTTCTATCTGCTGATGCACTTCGAGGGGACGGTCGAACAAGCGACCCTGAAGTATATCATTCGGGATCACGACAGTGAAAAATTCTCAGAGAAGAAGCAATTCCTGATGGATCTGACCGAAGACTTCAACCGCGAATACGGCGACCGCTTTGAGCTGAAGCTGCGGGATCAGTATCAAAATATGAAAGAGCAGATCGAGCCGGTCATGTATATGATCGACTACGCTCATCGGGCGATGCTTGATTGTGGGGTCGAGCCGATCGTCAAGGCGATTCGCGGCGGGACCGATGGTGCCAGACTGTCCTTTATGGGACTGCCTTGCCCCAATATCTTCAGCGGAGGCGAGAACTATCACGGACGATATGAGTTTATTCCGGTCGCCGGGATGGAAAAGGCAGTCGAGGTGATCCTGCGTTTGATCCAGATCTATCGTGAGCAAGCCGAGAAATGATGGTGTTCGATCAGGGAGAATTCTTTCTCCTGGCGCTGGTGATCTTTCCACTTTTTTTATGGAGCCAGCGCCGACAATCCATCAGACACCTCATCTACCGGGCCGTGTTCTATGTCTACCTGGCCGGTGTCGTGTCGCAGACGCTCTTTCCGATCACACTCGATTGGGAGTGGGGGCTGGTCAATAAGGAGCATCATCTCCAATTGGAGCTGTTTCAGTACTTCGTCTGGCGAGAGGCCTGGCTCAATGTGCTGTTGACGCTGCCGCTGGGCTTTCTCTATCCGCTGATCAGTCGCCACAGTTGGGCCAAGACACTCGGCCTGGGCGTCCTGACGCCGGTCTTGATCGAGTTGACCCAGTTTATGCTGCTCTATACGACGATCGACTACTACCGGGTGGCCGATGTCAGTGATGTCTTCTTCAATTTCTGGGGCGTCGTTTTGGGCTATTTGATCTACCGTCTGCTGCTTGGAAAAAGTCAGCGGGCCACGCCTTGACGAAGGAGATCATCTGACATAGAATAAGACCAATCGAATATCGTCTGAGAACGAGTATTTCAGAAGCTGATCTTTAGCGAGTCCGTGGCCGGTGAAAACGGATGGTTGGCCTGAAAGAAGACATCTCATGAAGACGCTGATAATCAAGTGGGATTTTTCCAACTAGGGTGGCAACGCGGGCCGAACGCTCGTCCCTAGAGTGAAGGATTCCTTTTTTTAACTGGAGGAAATGATGATCCAAAAACCGAAAGGGATGCGTGACTTCTTACCGGAGGACGTGGTCAAGATCCGTGAGTTGGAGCAACGCTTCATCAGACTCTCGGAGCAATACGGCTTTCGCGAGATCCGCTATCCGATGTTTGAAAAAACCGAATTGTTTGAACGGGGCGTAGGCGAGACGACCGACATCGTGACCAAAGAGATGTTTCGTGTCATCTCGGCCGCCAATCTGGAAAAGTATAAAACGGGTGACTATGACCTGAAAAAAGAGGGTCTGACGCTTCGGCCGGAGGGGACGGCCTCCGTCATGCGTAGCTTCATCGAGAACAAGCTCTACGCTCAGGCCATGCCGATGAAGCTGAGCTATCTGGGGTCCAACTTTCGCAATGAGCGGCCTCAGGCCGGTCGCTTCCGGGAATTCACGCAGTTTGGGGTCGAGACATTGGGCTCGGATGATGCCTTTTGTGATGCCGAGGTGATCGATCTGGCCGCCACGATGATCCGCCAAAGCGGTGTGCCCTCGATCGACACCCTGATCAACTCCGTCGGTTGTCCGGTGTGTCATCCGGTATTCCATGAAGCCTTGCGTGACTTATTGTCTGATAAGCTCGAGCGACTGTGCGGCGATTGTCAGTCGCGCTTTGATAAGAATCCGCTGCGGATCATCGACTGTAAGGTGCCGGCCGACCAGGCACTCATCCAGGGCCACCCGGTCATGCTCGACTATCTGTGTAAGGACTGTCGCGATCACTTCGATCAGCTCCAGCACTACCTGGACGCCCTGGGGGTGGACTTTGAGATCGATCCCAATATCGTCCGGGGACTCGATTACTATGTTAAGACCGCCTTTGAGATCAAGCACGATGGCCTAGGCGCCCAGAGCAGTATCTGTGGCGGCGGCCGCTATGATGGGCTGGTGGAGAATCTGGGCGGTCCGGATATTCCGGGGGTCGGCTTCGGTATGGGCATGGATCGATTGCTGATGGCCGCCGATCTCTACCGGGAAGAGGCTGATCGGCCCGAGCGACAAGGAAGCTTTCTGATCGGCTTTGGACCTCAGGCGAAGCTCGAGCTGGTCGAGCTGCTGGCTGAGCTTCGAGAGCGTGGCCTAATTGCCGAACTCGAGGTCAATGATCGATCGATGAAGGCGGCCATGAAGCAGGCCGATCGGATGAATGCCCGCTACGCCATCATCGTGGGCGAGGACGAACTGGCCCAAGGTAAGATCGCTGTACGCGATCTGGAACGATCGGAACAACAACTTATGACGGCGGAGGAATTTCTTCGCCGAGTGGAGGAATAAATGGCCCTACTAAAACGCACCGCCTTTGCCGGTGACCTAAGAGAAACCGATATCGGACAACGCATCACCCTGGCCGGCTGGGTCCAGACGATCCGTCGCATGCCGGGACGACTGTTTATCGACCTGCGTGACCGCCAAGGGATCGCCCAGCTGGTGATCGATGAAGCGACTCAGCCGGCTCTGTATGCGCAGGCCTCAGGCCTGGGCCGTGAGCACTGCTTGAGCGCCAAAGGAGAGGTCGTACGCCGAGAAAGCGCCAATCCGAAGCTGGCCTCGGGTGAGATCGAGCTGATCGTAGAGGAGCTTCAGATCCATGCGCCTTCTCTGACACCGCCGATCCACGTGAGTGATGATGATCAGGCCAAAGAGGAGCTGCGTCTGAAATACCGCTATCTCGACCTGCGAAAGAACAACCTGATGAATAAGTTTCGGGTCCGCTCCCAGCTCTACCGGACGATCCGCAATTTCTTATACGATGAAGGCTTTACCGAGTTCGAGACGCCGATCCTAGGTAAGACCACCCCCGAGGGCGCCCGAGACTATCTGGTACCGTCTCGGTTGCATAAGGGCAAGTTCTACGCCCTGCCCCAATCGCCCCAGATCTTTAAGCAGCTGCTGATGATCGGCGGGGCCGATCGCTACTTTCAGATCGCGCGCTGCTTTCGGGATGAAGACCTGCGGGCCGATCGGCAACCGGAGTTCACCCAGCTTGATATGGAGCTGAGCTTTGTCGATCAAGAGGATGTGTTTGCCATCAATGAACGCCTGATGCAGACCATCTTTCGGGAGATGAAGGGCCTCGAGATCGAGCTGCCCTTAAAGCGGATCAGCTACGCCGAGGCGATCGAAAACTACGGTACGGATAAGCCCGATACCCGGTTTGAGCTATTGATCGACAATCTCGACGAGGTCTTTCGTCAGTCGGGCTTTGGCGTGTTTCGCACGGCCATCGCCGAGGGGAAGACTGTCCGCGGTCTGTTTGTCGAGGGGAGTGAGAGCTATTCGACCAAAGAACTGAAAAACCTCGAGAAACTTGCTAAAACGTATGGTGCCAAGGGCCTGGCTTATGTTATCCTTGATGAGGAAATCGGCGGCTCGATCGCCAAATTCCTTAACGAAAATGAGATATCTGACTTACGTGAGAAATCGGCTCATAAGTCGGGTATTTACCTATTGGTCAGTGATACCAAGAAGGTGGCACTGACGGTGCTGGGCAATCTGAGAAATCAGATCGCTAAGGACAAGGGCCTGTACTCATCCGATAGCTACGATATGCTCTGGGTGGTCGACTTTCCGGCCTTCGAATACGACGAAGAAGAAGATCGGTTTGTGGCGCAACACCATATGTTCACCGCCCCAAAACCCGAGCATGAGGCGCTCCTGGAGACAGATCCGGCTGCCGTCATGGCCAATTGCTATGACTTTGTCCTCAATGGCTATGAGCTTGCCAGCGGATCGATCCGGATCCACGATGCGACCCTGCAACAGAAGATCTTCGAGGTCATCGGCTTTAGCGAACAAGAAGCCCAGCAGCGCTTCGGATTCTTTCTCGATGCGCTAAAATACGGGACACCGCCCCATGGCGGAATCGCTTACGGACTCGATCGTCTGACGATGATCTTGACCGACACCGACAATATCCGTGACGTGGTGGCGTTTCCCAAAACGCTGGCCGCGACGGATCTGATGAGTGAGGCGCCCTCACCGGCTGAAGAGATCCAGTTGGAGGAGCTTCATCTATCGATAGAGGAGTAGGACATGGTACAAGCAAGAATCATCCGGCAAGAGAAGGATCTCTTCCGGGTTGAAACAGTCGCCGGAAACCTGTGCGAGGGATGTACATCGTGCTCGAAGGGCCGAGGAGGACTTGAGGTCCTGGCCAAAGCCGATCGTGACTATCGCCCGGGGGAGCTGGTCGACATCGATATGCCCAGTGCGGATCTCAATGCCGCCGCCTTTTGGGTATACGGATTGCCCCTGATCATCATCCTGGCCGGCATCTATCTCGGGACGCTCTTAGCCCCCGTGATCGGCCTGGGCAATTGGTCGGAGGTGGTCGGCGTAACCTTAGGTATTGCCTTAGGCGCCGTCTATTATCTGGTGATGAAGACGCGTCAGGGAGATATGAATAAGACAGGTCGTTTCACGGCAACCATCGTCGGACCGGCCTCAAGCAACCTGTGCCAACTGGAAACATCATTATCTAAAGGAGAGTAGACCATGCTAAAAGAGACGGATCGCGAAATCTTTGACCTGATCCAAGAGGAAGAAGACCGCCAGCGCAAAGGACTGGAACTGATTGCTTCGGAGAACATCGTTACACAAAGTGTACTCGATGCCACCGGCAGCATCTTGACCAACAAATATGCCGAAGGCTATCCGGGAAAACGCTACTACGGCGGATGCGAGGTCGTCGACAAGGTGGAGACCCTGGCGATCGAGCGCTTGAAGGAACTGTTCGGCGCCGAGCACGCCAATGTCCAGCCGCATGCCGGTTCTCAGGCCAATATGGCCGCCTACCTGGCCTTATTGAAGCCGGGCGATAAGGTCCTGGGGATGGATCTGTCGCATGGGGGACACTTGACCCATGGCTCACCGGTCAATTTCTCCGGTCAGTTCTATGAGTTCATCCACTATGGCGTAAACGACGAGGGTGTGATCGACTACGAAGCGGTGGCCGAGATCGCTCGCCGGGAAAAACCGAAAATGATCGTGGCCGGTGCCAGCGCCTATGCCCGTCAGATCGATTTCAAGAAATTCCGCGACATCGCCGATGAGGTCGGGGCCTACCTGATGGTCGATATGGCTCATATCGCCGGTCTGGTCGTGGCCGGAGAGCATCCCGATCCGGTGCCGTATGCCGATGTCATCACCACCACCACCCATAAGACGCTTCGAGGACCGCGCGGGGGAGCCATCCTATGCCGAGCCGAGTACGCCAAGGCGATCGACAAGGCCGTTTTCCCCGGGATGCAGGGCGGACCGCTCGAGCATGTGATTGCCGCCAAGGCGGTGGCCTTCAAAGAGGCCATGGGCGATAAGTTCAAGAACTATATCCGACAGGCCAAAAAGAATACGGCCGTCCTGGCCGAAGAGCTCAAGCAACTGGGCTATCACATCGTCAGCGGCGGGACCGATAATCACCTGTTCCTGATGGATCTGAGAAATAAAGGCTTGACCGGCAAAGCCGCCGAAGCCCTGCTGGGCGAGGTCGATATCACGGTCAATAAAAACACCGTGCCCAAGGAGACCGAAAGCCCGTTTGTCACCAGCGGTATTCGGGTCGGCTGTGCCGCCCTGACCAGCCGCGGACTAACAGAAGAGCATATGAAGCAGATTGCGAAGCTGTTTGATGATACGCTGATGAAGAAGCGTCCGGTGGAGGAGATCCGCCAAGACGTGGCCGATCTGGCATCACAGTTTCCGCTTAGAGCCTAACTCTAGCCTAACGATCACCCGAAGCGACAATTGGCCGCCTCGGGTGATTTTTTGGTTTAAGTGGGGTATTGTCAAACCATACCCGACAAAAAGGAGCGAGCCTGCATGAAAAAAGACGGCGGCCTAAAAGAATTTATCAAAGAACTGATCGAACGATTTCAATCGGATCGCGTCCCGCAGGTGGGCGCTCAATTAGCCTACTACCTGCTGCTTAGCATCTTTCCGCTGATCATCTTTGTCCTATCGGTCCTGAGCTTTACTCCGCTGGCTCAAACCGACAGCCTCACCCGATTGCTCTCGGCCATGCCTCAAGAGACAGCCAATCTACTCCAGCCGATACTGATCGATATCGTTGAGAGCCGCTCGGGCAGCCTCCTCGGGTTTTCACTTCTGGCCAGCTTGTGGTCGGGCTCCAATGGCATCAACAACCTGATCGGGGCGATGGATGCCGCCTATGATATCGAGAATGCCCGAAAGAAATGGCTCCGCCGGATCATTGCCGTACTCTATACCATCATCCTGGTGGCGGTGATCGTGGTGGCCTTGGGGATCCAGGTGTTTGGCAATCAGCTCTTTCACAGCCTGATTAGTCAATTTCCCGGCTTTGACTTTCTCGCCTCTATCTGGCAGATCGTTCAGTGGCTGCTGCCGCTTATCATCATCATCTTGACCCTGGCGGCGCTGTACAAATGGGGACCAGGTTTTCCTCAGAACCTATTTATCACCTTTCCCGAGGCCCTGCTTGGGGCCGGGGTGGCCGGAGTGCTCTGGAGCATCGCTTCGTTTGGCTTTGGCTTCTATGTCAATAACTTTTCCAATTATTCCAATACCTACGGCTCCCTGGGAGGCGTGATCGTCTTGATGCTGTGGCTCTACCTCAGCTCGATCATCATCATGGTAGGCGCCGAGGTGACAGCCACCTATATCTCGCGTTATAAGGGCGGCTTGGAGCGGCAGGTCATCGAAACGATCCTCGAGCATCCCGAAGAAGCCATCGAAGCCGGCACGACCCTAAAGGGTGAAAAAGAGGTCGATGTGACCGTCCGGCCGATCCATCTCGAGCTCGTCAAGCCCGCTAAGAAAAAGCCGCTTCATCAACGATCGGCCTTCTATATCGGCTCGGCGTTAGGCGGCGGCTTGGTATGGCTTGGGCGAACGATGATCGAGAAAATAAGAGGCTATTAAGCCTGCCGGGGAGACCCGGCCTTCATTTTGTCGATGGCGCTATGGCTCGAGAGTCAATTGATAGAAATGCTCGAGAGTAGGGATCGATCGGCTCACCATCTGGTCGGCGATGTCTAAACCGACATAGCGAAAATGCCACGGTTCATAGCTATAGCCGGTGTCGGCTTCATAGCCCTTGGGATAACGCAGGATAAAGCCGAAGAGGTGAGCCGTCTCGGCCAGATATCGACCCATGGCTGTCTCACCAAAGCTCTCCCCCGGGAGAGCGTAGTGATTGGATAAGTCGAGAGCCAGGCCCATCTCGTGCTCGCTTCGTCTGGGATGAGCCGACCACAAGATGGCCTCGTCGCCGTGAGAAGCCAGGTAGCGGTTGAACAGCCCCACTTGATAGTCTCTTGAGCGATAGCTGCTGACAGCCAGTACGCTGTAGCCATCACGGAGTGCCGCCAGGCGCCACTGCTCCCAGGCCGCGGCGGCTTCTTGTCGCAGGCTCATGCCGGCCACACCCCCGGCATCGATCGGTATCAGGTCGGTGGGGGCGTAGTCCCAGGGGAGGGCATTGATTTTATTGACGAGCGATGTCAGTCCGACTGTCTCGATAATGACGGGTTCGATCGAGCGTGGATCGACCACCGAGCGGTAGAGCCGAATATGCGGATCCTCCGGTGAAATATTGGCGCCGTAGCCGCCGGCGGTAACGATCGGCATCGCCAAAGAGGCGACACTACGCTGAGCTAAAGGCGGCGGGGCGGGATAGAGCTCGGTCGAAGCATTATGTGAAGTGACGATGACTTCACTCGTCGTCACCGGTGTGGCATTGACCAATAAGCCGGGGATGGGAGAGTCCGCGACCGCGATCGGTTTCTGGCAGGCAACCGCGGCCAATGACAGGCCCAGGATCAGATAGAAAAAAACTTGTTTCAATTGGTTCACTCCGGTGTTATGTGGTGATAAAAGAGGTATGATACCACCAAGCGATAGGCTGAATGAATATTTGTTTTAGGTATCAAAAGAGCCGCCCGAGGGCGGCGGATCAAGGCGTTACGGTCAAGCCGTAGAAATGCTCCAAGGTGGCCGAACCGTCTTGACGCATGGCTTCAGCGAGATCGACGCCGACGTATCGGTAGTGCCAAGGCTCAAAGCCATAGCCGGTATCGGCCTCATAGCCTTGAGGATAGCGCAGGATAAAGCCGTAGCGGTGAGCCGTCTCGGCCAGGTAGGCGCCCATCGGGGTATGGATAAAGTCCTCGGAGGGGACGTCCTGGGTATCGCTCAGATCGAGTGCCAGACCCATCTCATGCTCGCTTCGTCTGGGATGAGCCGACCACAACAGGGCCTCTTCGCCCCAGCCGGCCAGATAGTTCTCAAACAGCATGGCCTGCGTATCGGCGCTGCGATAGCTGCCGACGACCTTGACGATATAGCCTTCGGCCTCGGCGGCCTGGCGCCACCGCTCCCACTGCTCGGCCGCCTCCGCTTGGAGCTGCATGCCCTCATAGCCGTTGGCTTCGATAAAGACCAGGTTGTCGGGATAGTAGCCCTCAGGCAGGGCGTTGAACTTATTGACCACCGAGGTGATCGTGACCTCATCGAGGATCTTCGGGCTGACGCTTCTGGGATCGACCACGCCCTCATAGACTGTGATCGAGGAATCATCCAGTGGCAGATTGGGCATGAAGCCGTAGATATTTCGTTCGACGATCGGTGCTGGTTCGACCGGTGCCGGCTCGGTGATCGTTTCCTCCGGCTCAGACTCGACCGGCTCCTCGATCGCTACCGGCTCCTCGGCCGGCTCCGGTTCGACCGGCGTGTCAGTTGAACGGTTCCATAGGCCACCGTAATAGGTGCCGATCAGGACGGCGATCACCAAAATGATCAGGATCATTGCGCGTTTCATCATAACCTCTTTTGTATATCAGCCCCTAAGGGGCGTGTGAGTAGAACTACTCTTAGAGTATATGAGAGATTGGCGGTGCGGTCAATAGTTCGAGTTATCGAAGGGGCGATGGCTTAGTCGAGCGAAAAAAAGATCGGCCAGACCCATGCAAAATATTTTGCTATATGATACAATCGGATTGAGGTAGTCATGGAAAAACGAATTCAACAAAAAATAATGACTATATTGCTCGATCATATGTCGGACGGTGTCCATATCATCGATCAGGACGGCTATACGCTGGCCTATAATCGGGCAATGGAGCGCATCGAGGGCGTGATCCCCGATGAAGTGATCGGCAAGCATTTTTCTGAGATTTTCCCTAAACTCGACTATACCAATTCGACCCTGCTCCAGGCCACCCGGCATGACCAGGTGGTGGAGGATTTTCGTCAACACTATACCAATCTTCGCGGTGAGCGGATCACGACCATCAATCATACGTATCCGATCATCGTCGACGGAAAAAACTACGGTGCGCTGGAGTTTAGCCGCAATATCACCGATGAAAAGGATCTGACCGATCAGGTCCATCAGCTGATCGGCGGCGAGCTCCTGGAAACCAAACCGAACTACTATACCTTCGATATGATCATCGGCTCCTCGGAGCTGATGCAGCAGGCCTTAAGGATCGCTAGGCGCTGCGCCGAGACCGATGCGACGGTCCTGATCGTCGGTCAGACCGGTACCGGCAAAGAAATGTTTGCCCAAAGCATCCACAATGCCTCCAGACGACAGCATCAGCGCTTCATCGGTGTCAACTGCGCCGCCCTGGCCGAAAGCATCCTGGAGAGCCTGCTGTTTGGGACCGTCAAGGGCGCCTTCACCGGCTCGGTCGATCGCAAGGGCTTGTTTGAGCAGGCCGATCGCGGGACCCTGTTTCTCGATGAGATCAACTCCTTAAGCCCGAACCTTCAAGCCAAGCTCCTTCGGGTGCTCCAGGAGGGCTTTGTCCGTAAGGTCGGCGGCAGCAAGGATATCCGCGTCGATGTCAGGATCATTGCCGCCACCAATCAGCCGCCTCGAGAGCAGGTAGAGCAGGGGACACTGCGGCGCGATCTCTACTATCGGCTCAATGTCATGCGGCTCGATCTTCCGACCCTCAGTCAACGACCGGAGGATATCATGGAACTGACCGAACGCTTTATCGACAAATACAGCCAAAAAGCCGGCCGTGACATCACCGGGATCAGCCATGATTTTCGCGATGCTCTAAAACGCCATGAATTTCGGGGCAATGTCCGGGAGCTTGAGCACCTGATCGAAGCCACCATCCATATGAAAGAAACCGATGGGGAGCTGGAGCTGAGCGATCTGCCGGATCATTTCACCCGCGATATGGATGATCAACTGCTCGGTCTCTACCGGGAGGATCAGCCTTTGATGGAGTATTTGGCCGATATCGAACGAAATCTGATCCAAAGCGCTTATTTTAAAGAGAAGGGCCATGTCTCCAATACCGCCAAACGGCTCGGTCTGCCGCGACAAAATCTGCAATACAAACTGAAGAAATACGGCATTGTCTGACAAATATTTTGCTTTGAGTGCAAAATATTTTTCAGTTACACTATAAAACGTCGGTTTTCACCTGTTTTTGTCGGCACGATATTTGCTACTATTATTGCGTAACAGCAATCACACACATTTTAGGGAGGAAAGAATGAAAGAAAACGTCAAGGTTATTATCTGGGGCTTTGGAGCCATGGGTTCCGGGATGGCCCAAATGATCACGGAGAAGCAAGGCATCGAGATCGTCGGTGCGATCGTTCGCGAGACCAATGCCAACTACGGCAAGGACATGTATGAAGTCCTGGGAGTCGACCGAGGTGAGCGGCCGGAAGTCATTTTCAAAAGTGTCGAAGAAGTCATCAAGCCCGGCGCGGCCGATGTGGTGATGATCGGAACGGATTCCTTCACGGCAGCTTCGATGGATAAGATGCGTCTGGTGCTGGAAAACAAAATGAACCTGATCACGACCGCTGAAGAAATGGCCTATCCTCAGGCCCAATCCCCTGAACTGGCCAAAGAACTCGATGAGCTGGCCAAGGCCAACGGCGTCACCGTCTTGGGCACCGGCATCAATCCGGGTCATATCATGGACGCCCTGGTCCTTATGATGACCGGGACCATGAGCCGAGTCGACCACATCCTCAGCCGCCGAGTCAACAGCCTCTCACCCTTTGGCAAGACCGTCATGCATGAGCAAGGCATCGGGATGGAGGTCGATGATTTCATCGCCAAGCGCGACCGCGGCGAAATGAGCGGCCACGTCGGATTCCCCGAGTCTTTGAGCATGATCGCCGATGGTCTGGGCTGGAAGCTCGATAAATGGGAACAACAAATGGAGCCGATCGTGACCGATGTCGATCGTAAATCACCCCACGGCTTTGCCAAGGCCGGCCAAGTCGCCGGTGTCTCGATGACCGCTCAAGGCTATGTCGACGGTGAGGTCAAGATCGAAATGGAACACCCGCAACAAATCGAACCCGAGCAAGTCGGTGTGACGACCGGGGACTATGTCATCATCAAGGGCTATCCCAATGTAAACCTGCTCAATTCCCCCGAGATCGAAGGCGGCATCGGCACCATCGCCATGTGCGTCAATATGATCCCGCATGTCATCAATGCCCGTCCGGGCCTCAAGACCATGCTGGATCTGCCGATTCCACGAGCCATCATGGGTGATGTGCGCGACCTGATAGAGGAGTAACCAATGATTAAAAAAGATACCTGGGTACGAATTCACGGCATCGTCTTAGAGCCCTCCGAGCGCTCGGCGAATGTGCCGGAAGACACCGCCAAAGTTCCGCTGGAATTTTGGACCAAGGGCTGGCTCTTAAACGACGCTGAGATCGGCGATGAGGTCACCATCCGCACCGCCTGCGGCCGCGAAGAGACAGGCAATCTGTTGGAAGCCAATCCAATGTATGAATTGAACTATGGCAAACTGGTTCCGGAGCTGATCGAGATCGGCCCGAAGCTGCGCCGGATTTTGGAGGAAGAAAATGAGTAGTAAAGCCGATCAAATTCTTCAAGAGAAGAATGTCATAATGAAGGAAGCCATCGGCATCGACTATGACATTTTTGAACAAGAGGGCGTGGCCTTCGACTATGAGCGCATGATGCGTGAGTCGGGCTATACTATCGAAGAACTGCAGGAGATCCAAGCCCATTTCTTTGTCGGTAACACCCCGATCATCGAACTCTACAACCTGACCAAGCTGGCCCGTAAATACGCCAAACCCGGCTACGGTGCCCGGATCATGATAAAGGACGAAGCCACCAATCCCTCGGGCAGCTTTAAAGCCCGCCGGGCCAGTGTCTCGGTCTATGAGGCCAAACGCCTCGGCTATAAGGGCATCCTGACAGCCACCTCCGGTAACTACGGGGCGGCGGTCGCCTCCCTGGCAGCCAAGGAAGGCCTCGATTGTATCGTTGTCCAAGAAACGTATGACAGCCGTCACGTCGGTCAACCCGAGATCGTCGAAAAAGCCCGGGCCTGTGAGGCCTATGGGGCCGAAGTGTTCCAACTCTCGGTCGGACCGGAGCTGTTTAGCACCTTCTTAAAACTGTTAAAGGACACCGGCTATTTCAATGCCTCGCTCTATTCACCCTTCGGCATTGCCGGTGTTGAGACCCTGGGCTATGAGATCGCCACCGATTGCCGCGAAAAATACGGTAAGGATCCCGAGGCTGTCGTCATCACCAATGCCGGCGGCGGAAACCTCACCGGAACGGCCCGCGGCCTGATCAAAGCCGGTGCCATCGATACCCGCATCGTGGCCGCCTCGGTCGATCTGTCGGGTCTTCACATGGCCAGTGACACCGCCTTTAACCGCAAGAGCTTCACCACCGGTCATACCGGATTCGGTGTGCCGTTTAGCACCAATCCCGACCGAAGCGACGTGCCGCGCTCAGCCGCCCGTCCGCTGCGCTATATCGATGAATACTATACGGTCACCCAAGGCGATGTCTTCTTCATGACCGAAGCCCTGGCCAATCTCGAGGGTCTCGAGCGCGGTCCGGCCGGGAATACCTCCTTGGCGGTGGCCTTTGCCCTGGCTCAAGAGATGAAGGAAGATGAGATCATCCTGGTCCAGGAGACCGAATACACCGGTGCCGGCAAACACATCAATCCGCAGCTGAGCTTTGCTCGCGAAAACGGCATCGAAGTCAAATTCGGCAATCCTGAAGAGCAGGTGCCGGGTGAGAGCATCATCCTGCCTGAAAACGCCGGCTTGATCAAAGCCACCCCGCTCGATGTCGATCGGATGAGAAAGAGCTATCTGAAAAATCTGCGGCCGAAGATGGAGGGCCGGGAGCTGAGTGAGCTGGAGCGCACCTTCTTAAAAGAAGAGCTCAAAGTCGACGATGAAAAACTCGAAACCCTGTTGAATGGAGACGCTTAATGAAAGGATTTCAGCGCGAAGACGATTTTCTTAATCGTCGCAAACACCTGGAAGGCTTATCCGATGAGGAGCTAAAGAAGCTGTTCTGGGACAAGATCGATCAGATCGTCCAGCCGCTGCTGAAGATGGCCAAGGAGAACACCTCTCCCTCGATCGAGCGAAGTGTTCTGTTACGGATGGGCTTTTCGAGCATCGAAGCCGATGGCCTGGTCGATCAGATGATCGATCAGGGCCTGATGGGCTACGGTGCCGGTCACGCCGTCTATCTGGCGGCCAAACAGACCGATGGCGATATCCGCCAAGCCGGCCTGGACATGTTAGACGGAAAATACTGGGATGAAGTAGCCGAGCAGCTGAAAGGAGGCGTCAAATGAAAAAACTCGAGCCCAATGTCAAACTCGATATTCATGAGATCCTAAAAGATCTCGATCAATACGCCCCGAAACGCCGTGGCTGGGTCTGGCGCAATCACGAGGAGATCGAAATGGGCGGTCACGTCTATAAGGATGCCTCGACGCCGCTAAAAAACAGCGTGGCCATTCCGGCCGGTGTCGGTTATTTCGACAATCTCGACCCCCAACCGAAAGAAACCATCACCACCGAGATCGCGTCGGGCCGCTTTGAAGACGATATCCGCCGGATGCGTATGGCCGCCTGGCACGGGGCCGACCATATCATGGTCATCCGGACTGCCGGTCAGAGCCACTATGACGGCTTGATCGAAGGCACCCCCCAAGGCATCGGCGGCGTCCCGATCACCCGCAAGCAGGTGAGAGCTCACCGTAAAGCCTTGGATCTGATCGAAGAAGAAGTTGGTCGTGAGATCAACTACCACTCCTATGTCTCTGGCGTGGCCGGTCCCGAGATCGCCGTCATGTTTGCCGAAGAAGGCGTCAACGGCGCACACCAGGACCCGCAGTACAATGTGCTGTATCGAAATATCAATATGGTCCGCTCGTTTGTCGATGCCGCCGAAGCCAAAAAGATCATGGCCTGGGGCGACATCAACCAGATCGATGGGGCACACAATGCCAATGCCACCGCCCGCGATGCCTGGAAGGTCATGCCGGAGCTGATGGTCCAACACGGCATCAACAGCTGGTTCTCGGAGCAAAGCGGCATCAAGCCGAACAATATCTCGCTCTCGACCGTGCCGCCGACTGCCTCACCGATCCCGACACTGCGCTACGACCTGCCCTATGCCGTCGCACTGCGCGATTTCTTCGATAAGTACAAGATGCGGGCACAGATGAACACCAAATACGTCACCTCATCCAACCGGGAGGCGACCGTGACGCATGTGTTGAATATGCTGATCTCACGCCTGACCAGTGCCGATATCCAATCGACCATCACCCCGGATGAGGGCCGAAATGTGCCGTGGCATATGTACAATATCGAAGCCTGTGATACGGCCAAGCAGACCCTGGTCGGTCTCGATGGTCTGATGGAGATGATCGAGCTAAAGAGCGACGGACCGCTGCGTGAGAAGGCCCGTGAGATCAAAGAACGTGCCATCCTCTATCTCGAGGAGATGATCGAGATGGGCGGCTATTTCGAATCGGTCGAACGCGGCATGTTTGTCGATTCCGGTGAGTATCCGGAGCGTAATGGCGACGGGATCGCCCGCCAGATCGATGGCGGCATCGGTGCCGGCACGCTGTTTAAACGCGAAGCCAACTATATGGCACCGGTCACCGCTCACTTCGGCAACAACAATACCGAGCAGTACGGCGTCGATAATGAACACGCCAGTCAATTGATCGGCGGCGACACCTTTGAGGTCCGCGACAAGATCCAGTATATCGATGAGCTCGATCCCGAGGACAATGTCAATGTCCGGCTAAAAGAGAAGGAAGCCTACCGCAACACCAATCTCATCATGCCCGAGGTCGAGTGGCTGGCCGATGGCACCGTGACGATCGATCTGTTCTTGCCGGTCGATGCCAAGGTGGCTAAGGCGGCCGCCATCGAATACGCTTTGGATATGAAGCTCGAGGAGGTCGAGGTCATCCACGTCGAAGTGATGCATCCCTCAGAGGGCACCCGAGTTCAGGTGAAGGGCCATACCAATCATGTGGTCGATACCGACCAGCTCGAGATCCCGGAGGAAAAGGCCGTCCTGTCAGACGATGAGCTGTGGGCCGAGCTTGAGACCAACCGGATGAAGGTCGTCGCCGGTACCATCGGCGAAGACGAGCACTCGGTCGGACTGCGCGAGATCATCGATATCAAGCACGGCGGGATCGAGAAGTGGGGCATCGAGGTCGAATACCTCGGCACCAGCGTTCCGGTCCAAAAATTCGTCGATGCCGCGATCGAGATCGATGCCGATGCGATCCTGATCAGCTCCATCATCTCGCACGATGATATCCACTACAAGAATATGCAAAAGGTCCATGACTACGCGACCGAACGCGGCGTCCGGGACAAACTGATCATCATTGCCGGTGGCACCCAGGTCACACCCGAGTATGCCGTCGAGCACGGCATGGATGCCGGCTTTGGCCGCGGGACCAAGGGAGCGCATGTCGCGACCGCCCTGGTCGAACGTCGCCGGGAAATGAACCGATAGACTGAATTGTCAACCGTCACAAAAGTGACGGTTGACTTTCTCCTTTTCTCCCGTTAGGATAAGACTAGTTGAAACGGGAGGAAACATGAAACTGACAACCAAGCAATTAGTCCTGGTGGGACTATTTACCGCACTCTCGGCGATCGGTGCCTTTATCCGGATCCCGACGCCCTATGTCAATGTGACACTGCAATTATTCTTTACGACCATGGCCGGCTTGATCCTCGGGCCGAAGCTGGGAGCGCTCAGCGTCGGTCTCTATGTCCTGATCGGACTGATCGGCATCCCGGTATTCACCCAGGGTGGGGGACCGGGCTATATCTTTCAGCCGACCTTCGGCTATCTGTTAGGCTTTATTTTGGGTAGCTATATTACCGGCAGGCTGTCATCTCAGCCGGCGAGGCCGAGCTTTCTTCGACTGCTCCTGGCAGCCTTGGCCGGACTGGTGGTGGTCTATACCATCGGCGTGGTCTATGTTTTTATAATCAATTCACTCGTTTTGGGCAATGTCTTAAGTCTGAAAGGACTGCTGATGGCGGCGGTCTTTATCCCCCTACCGGGCGATCTGGCGCTAAGCGCCGTCGCCGCCGGCCTGGGGGTCAGACTGTGGCCGATCAGCCGGAGAGCTGTGCCTGCCCGAACCAGCTAGGGAGGTTGTATGATACTCGTCTTTGAAATCGGTTCGACCACTACACTCGTCAATGCCTTCAGCGGTCTCGATACCGACCGGCCGGTCTTTGTCGGCGGCGGTCAGGCTCCGACCAGTGTCGCCCAAGGCGATGTGACGATCGGACTCCAACAAGCCATCACTGATCTGGAAAAGCAGACCGGCATCCAAGGCCCCTATCAATCGATGCTGGCGACCTCATCGGCCGCCGGCGGACTGAAGATGACCGTTCACGGTCTGGTCCATGATATGACCGTCAAGGCGGCAAAGGAGGCGGCACTGGGGGCCGGCGCCAATATCAAAATGATCACCTCGGGTCGGATGCGTCAAACGGATCTGATCAAGGTGAAAGAGATCGATCCCAATATCATCCTATTGGCCGGCGGCGTCGACTACGGCGAGCGAGAAACGGCCCTGCATAATGCCGAGATGATCCTGAGCCTCGGCCTGTCGATCCCGGTGATCTATGCCGGAAATATCGAGAATCAAGCGGAGATCAAGCTGATGTTCGACCAGGCCGGTCAGGCCGATCAGCTGTTTATCGTTGAGAATGTCTATCCGTCGATCGATGAGCTCAATGTCTTGCCGACCCGGGAGGTCATCCAGAAGGTGTTCGAGGATCACATCATCCACGCCAAAGGGATGGAGAAGATCCGCGATATGATCGATTCCAAGATCATCCCGACGCCGGGCTCGGTGATGCTGGCGACGGAGCTGTTGGCGGAGGAGTTGGGCGATGTCTTAACGATCGATGTCGGCGGGGCGACCACCGATGTCCACTCGGTCACCGAAGGCTCAGAGGAGATCACTCGGCTCCAGATCGCCCCCGAGCCGATCAGTAAGCGAACCGTCGAAGGGGATCTCGGCCTCTATATCAACCGGGAAAACCTGCTCAACCTGACCAATCGATCGGAGCTGATGAAAAAGACCGGTCTGAGTGAAGCGGAGCTGGCCCATTTGATCGAAGACTATCAAGCCATACCGGTCAGCGTTAATGAGAAAAAACTGGTCTATGCCCTGACCGAGGTGGCAGCGATCGTTTCGACCCATCGCCACAGCGGCGGCCTCAAGGATCTCTACTATACCGGTGGCAAAAAGAGCGTGGCCATCGGCAAGGATCTGACCAATATCCATACCATCATCGGCACCGGCGGGGCTCTGACGCGTCTGCCTAAGACAAAGCAGATCCTGGCGGCCATCCCGCGATCCAATCCCGGCAATAAGCTATTGCCCAATGAAGGCGTCAAGGTCTTGATCGACCATGACTATATCATGGCTTCACTCGGCGTACTCTCACTCACTCATAAACAAGGCGCCCTTAGCCTGCTCAAACAGACCCTGCAGATGGTAGGAGGTGACGATGTATCCTAGACTGACGATCGATCTGGCGAAGCTGCGCCACAATGTCAGGACCATGAAACAAAAACTGGATCAACACGGCATCACCTTGGTGCCGGTGACGAAGGTCTTTTTAGGCCTGCCCGAGATGGTGAAGATCTACTATGAAGAGGGCATCGAGATGATCGCCGACTCTAGGATCGAAAACCTCGAGCGGACAGCGTTGCCCCTCAAAAAACTCTTGGTCCGATTGCCGATGCTGTCTCAGATCGAGCGGGTGGTGACAAGCTCCGATGCCGCACTGGTGTCAGAGATCGCCACCATCCGGCGGATCGATCAGACGGCCCAGAGGCTGGATAAAGACTATGAGATGATCCTGATGATCGACCTGGGGGATCTGAGAGAAGGTGTATTGGTCACCGAGCTGGATGAATTTCTCAGTCAACTCCCGGACCTAAAACGTGCCCGCTTCAGCGGGATCGGCACCAACCTGACCTGCTATGGCGGTGTGCTTCCGACCGAGGAAAACCTAACGGAATTGGTCGCCTGTCACAAAAAACTGGAGGACAGGTTGGGCTATGCGGTGCCGATCATCAGCGGCGGTAATACCTCGTCACTCTATCTGCTCGATCAAGGCGACATCCCGCCCGAGATCAATATGCTGCGGATCGGGGAAGCGATCGTGCTGAGCCGAGAGAGCGCCATGGGCAACACCCTGCCCGGGATGTATACCGATGTCTTCACGCTTGAGGCCGAACTGATCGAGGTCAAGCAAAAGCCGTCGCTGCCATGGGGCGAGATCGGACGAGACGCCTTTGGTGAGGTACCAAACCATGAGGACCGAGGCCTCATGCTCCGAGGCATCCTGGCTGTCGGCAAGCAAGACGTCAACTACGGCTATCTCGAAGCCCCGCCCGGAGTCGAGCTGATGGGCGCCAGCTCTGATCACACCATCGTCGATCTGAAGAATGGTGCCTATCAGGTCGGTGATATCCTAAGCTTTCAGATGGAGTATGGCGGACTGCTTCAACTGATGACCTCAGGCTATGTCGAGAAGGTATTTCGCTAGATCATAACTAAGAATCATCAGCCCTCCGGGGCTTTTTTTTCTGAGGTGGCAAGATCGGGTGAATAATGATAAAATTGTCTGAGGTGGAGGAAAAGAATATGCGTTTAATAGCTTTGGTTTTCTTAATTATTGTGCTGATCGTCGCCCTGGTGATGGTCGACGGAAAAAACGATAATGGTCCATCGGCCGATGAAGTGGTCGATGTTACTGAGGTCGAGCCCCCGGAGGAAGAATCGGGTGAGGCGACTCCGGAGCCCGAGGTCGATACGACCGTCCGGACAGCCAAGATCATGGCCAGCGGCGATATCCTATATCATCTGCAGGTCTATTTAAGCGGTTATGATCCCGAGACCGGCAGCTACGACTATCATGAAAACTATGAATATATCAAGCCCTTGATCTCTTCAGCCGATCTGGCGATCGGTGATTTTGAGGGCACCATCTCACCGGATTTCCCCTTAGCCGGCTATCCGATCTTTAACGCCCCGCCTGAGGTGGTACCGGCGATCAAAGATGCCGGCTATGATGCCATGTCGTTGGCGCACAATCATATCCTGGACTCACATCTGCCGGGGCTGTTCTCGACCGCTCAGGCCTTTCGCGACGGCGGGATCGATGTCTTCGGTGTCCAAACCGGTGAGGAAGATATCCTGATCAAGGACGTCAATGGCATCAAGGTCGCGCTGCTGGGCTATGTCTATGGCTTTAACGGCATGGAGTCGCTCTTGACCCAAGAAGAGTATGACGCTCATCTAAAAGACCTCGATCCCGAGAGGATGCGATCTGAGATCGAACGGGCGGAAGAGCTGGCCGATGTCACGATCATCATGCCTCAGATGGGCAACGAGTACTGGCTTGAGCCGACCCAGGAGCAGATCGATACGTATCATCAGATGATCGAGTGGGGGGCTGATATCATTTTTGGCGGCCATCCCCACGTCGTTCAGCCGACCGAGATTGTCCAAAAGGACGGCTATGATAAATTCATCATCTATTCGATGGGCAATCTGATCTCAAATCAGCGAATCGAAACGGTCGATGATGTCTGGACCGAGCGGGGCGTCATCCCCGAGGTCAATCTGAAAAAGGTCGGCGACGGACCGGTCGTGATCGAATCGATCATCCCACACGTCACCTGGGTCGACCGGACGCCCAATGGGCTCTATTCGCCCGAGGGGTATGAGTTGTTCTTATACCAGACCTATCTGACAGCTGATTTTATTGAGGGCGGTCAGTACAGTGATCGGGTGGATGAGGTGACCCGCCAACGGATCACCGAGGCGCACCACGGAGTGCTCGAATTGCTCGATCTCCAACCGCTGACGGGGTTGAAGGAATAGGATGAATGTGACGCAACGACTGGCCATCACGGGCGCCAAACTGGCCTCCCGGATGAGCCGTTTGATCGGAAAACAAGGACAAAATCTACCCGGGACGATCGGCCTTCGGCTGTCTCCGGGTATTTTGCGTGACTTGAGTCATCAGGTGAGTCAGGCCACGGTCATGGTCTGTGGAACCAATGGCAAAACGACCGTCAACAATCTCTTAGCCGATCTCTCGGAACAAAACGGCTATCGCGTCGTAGCCAATCGCACCGGAGCCAATCTGACCGAGGGCGTCGCCGGAAGCTATATACTGGCCAGCCGCGGTGGTCGGATCGAGGCCGATCTGGCCTTCTTAGAGAGCGATGAGGCTTGGGCCAGACATACCATCAAGCACCTGCCGGTGGATCTGATGATCATCACCAACCTGTTTCGCGATCAGCTCGATCGCTATGGCGAGATCGATACCACCATGGAGTACCTGCTGGAAGCCATCGAGCGAAAGCCTGATCTTCGGCTGCTGGTCAATGGCGATGATCCCTTATGCGTCCACCTGGCTCAGACCTCCGGTCGAAGCTTTTCTACCTTTGGCATCACCGAGCCCGTGCTCGCACAGACCGAAGAAACCAGAGAAGCCACCTTTTGTCCGGTCTGTGATCGGCCGCTTGATTATCAGTTCTATCACTACTCACAGCTAGGACACTATGACTGCACCTGCGGCTTTCACCGGCCGGCGATCGATTATGCAGTCACTGAGGTCGATCTAAGCGATGGCTTATCTTTTAAGCTGGCCGGCCAAGCCTACACCATAGCGTATCGGGGCTTTTATAATATCTATAATTTCGCCGCCGTCATTGCCGCCTTCGATCTATTGGATCTAAAACGCGACCGGTTGCCGCAACAGCTACAGCTCTTTTTGCCCAAAGCCGGCCGCAATGAGATCTTTCAGGTCGGGCCGACCAGGCTGATCCTAAACCTGGCCAAGAACCCGGCCGGCTTCAATCAAAACCTCCACAGCCTGCTGGCGGATGACACGGCTGAGGCGGTGCTGCTGGGGATCAATGATGAAGCCCAAGACGGACGCGATGTCTCGTGGCTGTGGGATGTTGATTTTGAGCGTCTGAAAAAGACCGATGTCAAACAGATCCTCACCACCGGCGCCCGAGGAGCCGATATGCTGCTGAGACTGAAATACGATGGCATCGAGGGCCGGCTTGTGCTGGAGCTGAGGGCAGCCATCGATCAGTTGCTTCAGGCTCAGCCGAAGGTAGCCTATGTCCTGGTCAACTACACCTTACTACAGCCGGCCCATGCCTATCTTAAGGCGCTGGCCCAAAGGAGCCGATCATGAAAATCGGACATCTCTTTCCCGACCTACTCAATCTCTATGGGGATCTGGGCAATATCCGAACGCTTCAGCGACGACTGGAGTGGCGAGGCCTCGACGTGAGCGTCGAGAACTACCGCCTATCGGATGAGATCGATTTTTCTCGCTTGGATCTGGTGGTGCTGGGCGGCGGCTCAGATCGGGAGCAGCAGATCGTGTGTCAGCGGCTGCAGACGATCAAGGATGATTTTCGAGCCTATATCGAAGATGGGGGCGTGGTGCTGGCCATTTGTGGCGGCTATCAGCTGCTGGGACAATTCTATGAATCGTCTCGGGGCCGGATCGCCGGACTGGGCATCCTTGAGATCGATACGGTCCAACACGACCGGCGATTGATCGGAAATATCGTTTTGGACAGTCGTCTGATCGACCAGCCGATCGTCGGCTTTGAAAACCACGCTGGCCGGACCAATATCTACCGGCATGAACCCTTAGGCAAGGTCATCACCGGCTATGGCAATGATGAGTCCGGCGGCTATGAAGGCGTCGTCTACAAGCATGTCATCGGCACCTATCTTCACGGGCCGCTGCTGCCCAAAAACCCGAAGCTGGCCGATTGGCTGCTGCAAAAGGCAAGGCAACGGGCCGGTCAGACGGGTGAGCTGAGTCCACTCGATGATCGCTTAGAGCATCAGGCCAATCAGGCAATGTATCACCGACTGATAAAATAATCCAACCGGGCACTGCCCGGTTGTCGTTTTGGAGGAGCTATGAAAATTCTGTTAGGTCTACTCATCCTCAGCCTACTGATCAGCTGTGGCCTGAGTGATGATCCCACTCCGACCGAGACTGAACCGACGACCGAACCGGTATCACCAGATACGGCAGAAGCAGAGACTATCGAACCGGAGACCACCGAGCCGCCGACCGAGGAGCCGACCGACCCGGTGGCCGAGATCATGGCCGGGATGACGCTGCGCCAAAAAATCGGTCAGCTGTTTATCATTCGGCCCGAGGGTCTCGATTTCAGCCTCGATGCGTATCAGGTGGAGAGCGATGACTATGCGCTGACAGAGCTCACCGACACCGCCATCCAAAATCTTCAGGACTATCCGGTAGGCGGCTTTACGCTGTTTACCAAAAACCTGATCGATCCTGATCAGCTGAATCGCTTGCTCGAGCAGTTGGCTGGCCATTTATCGCTCGCCCCCTTTATCTCGGTCGATGAGGAGGGGGGCCTGGTCACTCGCTTGGCCTCTCATCCGGCCTTTGATGTACCGGTCTTTCCCAATATGGCCTTGATCGCTCTCTCGGGCGATCCTGACCAGGCCCGTGAGGCTGCCTTGAGCATCGGCGACTATCTGATCCGCCACGGCTTCAATCTCAATTTTGCCCCGGTGGCCGATGTCAACAGCAATCCGGACAATCCCGTGATCGGCGAGCGGGCCTTCTCAAGTGATCCGTTCATCGCCGCTCAGATGGTCGAGGCCGCCGTCCAAGGCTTTCATGACGCCGGTATGATGGCAACGCTGAAGCATTTCCCCGGTCATGGCGATACGGCGACCGATACCCACTACGATACCGCGGTGAGCTATAAGACGTGGGCGGACATGGCAGCCATGGAGCTCATCCCGTTTGAAGCCGGGATCAAAGCCGGCGCCGATATGGTGATGCTGGCCCATATCCTGACACCGGAGGTGAGCGGTGATGATCTGCCGGCCTCCTTATCGCCCGAGATCCATCGCCTGCTCAGACAAGAGCTGGGCTTTGATGGCATCATCATCACCGATTCATTGGCCATGCGGGCGATCAGTGATCACTTCAGTCCGGCCGAGACGGCGCTGCTGAGCTTTCAGGCCGGTAATGATATCCAATTGCTGCCGGCCCATCTGCCGGAGGCCTTTGATGCCCTGGAGCAGGCGATCACTGATGGTACGATCGATGAAGCCGAGCTCGATGAACGAGTCCGGCGGATCCTTTCATTAAAGCTGCAATACGGTCTGATCGAACAGGCTAGCGGCGCCTAGTCAAACAGACTGAGCTGCTCGGGTGTCAAAGCCGATAGCTGGAGCTGTCCCTCATAGGGTCGAAGCATGGCGAGGGCGGCCTCGGTATCGAATAAAAAAGCTGACAATTGATCCGGCCGAAGCAATACCGGCATCCGGTGATGGATCGGCTCGATCTGGGCGTTGGCATCGGCGGTGATGATGACAAAGCGCTCGCCTTGAGGACTGTTTAGCCTTAGTCCGGCCATGCTCATCGGCTCAGTCGTCTCGATCCGATATTTGACTGTGCTTTGTTTCCACTCATAATAGGCCTTGGCCGGGATCAGACAGCGGTCGGTCATAATCGCCTGTGAGAAGAGCGGCCGGGTCGTGATGGTTTCGCTCCTAGCATTGATGACAAGCTTCTTGGCCAGCGGATAGCCCCAGTGGCTCGTTGTGAAACCTTTTTGGGTGATGATGGGCAGTTCCTGAGACGGAAAGGTCTCTCTGGGATGAAGGGGCTGGGTCACCATTGACTCGATCTCTTGGATCGCCTGGCGATAGGCGGCGATATCGAGCTCGGTCAGTCCGGCTTCATAGCGGCCACACATCAGGCCCTCCGATACTGTCGGGGGACAAACTCAGCCTGATCGAAGCGGCGTCCCAGCTGATGGACAAAATACGGATTACGCAGCAGCTCGCGACCGAGGTAGACCAGGTCGGCCCGGCCGTTTTCCAGGATTTCAGTTGCCATATCAATCGACGTGATCAGTCCGCCGGCAATGGTTGCAATATCGAAGTTCTCCTTGATCAGGGCTGAGTAGGGCACTTGATAGCCGGGAAAGGCCGTCGGAGCAATCGGAACGACACCACCCGAGGAGAGATTGATCGAGTCGACCCCTAGACTAGCCAAGTGGTCGACGACTGCCAGCAGATCCGATCTACTCAGGCCCTCGGGCACATAATCGGTGGCCGATAGACGCACCTGCAGCGGCTTCGTCTCAGGCCAGACCACTTGGACGGCCTTTATGACCTGATCGATCAGCTCCAACCGATCAGTCAATGCCATATCGGGCCGCGTCAACGGTGAGATGGCTTCACTGAGAAGATAGCCGTGGGCAGCGTGGACCTCGATCAGATCGAAGCCGGCCTCGAGGGCTCGCTTGGCCGCCGCTTGAAAGGCCTGGGCGATCATCGGAAAATCGGCTTCCCTCAGCTTCTTCGGAGCCAGGTAGTCGTCACTGAAGGCCTGATCACTGACGGAGTAGTGGGGCAAGACACTGCTCTCAGATTTTCGGCCGGCATGCTGAAGCTGGAGTCCGATCTTTGAGCCCAGCGCCTGCACCGCCAAAACGATCTGACGCAGCTGATCCCGCTGGTCATCATTCCAGATACCAAGGTCCTGATCGGTGATGCGGCCCTCGGGTGAGACGGCGGTCGCCTCGACGATGATCAACCCGACGCCACCGGCCGCTCGAGTGGTATAATGGGTATAGTGCCACGGGGTGGCCAGGCCATCCGCTTCGGCCGAGTACATACACATCGGAGCCATGACGATCCGGTTTTTTAGTGTCATGTCCTTTAGATGAAAGGGTGATAAAATGGTTTTCATACAGCCTCCTCAGGCTAAGTATACCCGTGTGAGATCAAAGAAAAAGAGGTCCGAATGAACCTGTTCGATATCCTACGAGAAGACAATCTGAAAAACAAACAGCCCTTGGCTGAAAGAATGAAACCGAATACACTCGATGAGTTCGTGGGCCAAGACGAGATCCTGGGTCCGGGCAAGCTCCTGCGCCGTTTGGTCGAAGCCGATCGTTTGACCAGCATCATCTTGCATGGGCCGACCGGGGTCGGTAAGACCTCACTGGCTCGGATCATCTCCAATCTGACCAGTTCGGATTTTATTACGATCAATGCCGTGACGG
Organism: Tissierellia bacterium; assembly: GCA_012838225.1. Taxonomy (GTDB): domain Bacteria; phylum Bacillota; class Clostridia; order Peptostreptococcales; family Acidaminobacteraceae; genus DUPT01. The sequence goes on along the minus strand of DUPT01000038.1, from coordinate 24,859 downwards.
CCGGGATCAAGGATATCAAGCAAGTGGTCGAACGTTCGAAACAAAACCTCGAGCATCGAGCGCAGCGGACCATCCTGTTTGTCGATGAGATCCACCGCTTCAATAAGGCCCAACAAGACGCATTGTTGCCCCATGTCGAAAACGGCATCGTCATATTGATCGGGGCGACCACTGAAAACCCGTATTTTGAAGTCAACCGGGCGCTGCTGTCGCGCTCGCTGGTGTTTGAACTGACACCGCTGAGTGAGGCCGATATCATCCGCTTGATCGATCTGGCGATCGCGACCGATCCGATCCTGTCTGAGCTCGAGATCGAGCTGAGTGAACACGGCAAGGCCTATATCGCTAAAAACAGTCTGGGCGATGCCAGGCGGGCACTAAATATCCTGGAGTTGGCCACCCTGACCACCGAGGCGACAGACGGCCGGATCGTCATCACCGAAGACACGCTCTCGCAGAGCACCCAGAAGCCCTATTTTAATTATGACAAGCAGGGGGATTATCACTACGATGTCATCAGTGCCTTTATCAAAAGCGTTCGGGGAAGCGACCCCCAGGCCGCCCTGTACTATATGACGCAGATGCTTCTAAGCGGCGAGGACCCGAAGTTCATTGCCCGGCGGTTGATCATCCTGGCCGCCGAGGATATCGGACTGGCCGATCCGCAGGCCTTGGTCCTGGCCAACGCCGGCTTTGATGTGGTGCATAAGATCGGTCTGCCGGAGGCTCGGATCGTCTTGGCCGAGGTCTGCATCTATTTGGCGCTGGCGGAAAAATCGAATACCGCCTACGAAGCCATCGGCGCTGCCTACAAGAGCGTCAAAGCCAAGGGGCAGGGAGAGGTCCCGGCTCACCTAAGGGACTCGACGAATAAAGACCTGCGCGGCATCAAGCAGCCCTACCGCTATCCCCACGCCTATCAAGGCGGCTATATCGAGCAGCAATATCTGCCCGACACGTATCAGGCCGAAGTGTTCTATTCGCCAAAGCGAAATGGCGTCGAAGGCGATTTGGTCAGGCAATGGATGAAACGTCGTCGACAAGATGAAGCTGATACTAATAAATAGCGTCTATATTTAATAGAAGTATAGAATGCGTCCGACCGGTGATAAGTCATAATGGAAAGAAGTTTTTCCAGACTTGTAACAATCCCGAAAGTATGATATTATGCTATCACAGGAAGGAGGGCTCATGAAACGCTTGATTCTAGTGACCCTGCTCATTACCGGACTGTTTTTGCAGGCTTGCACGGTCGAAGATACCTACAGTGTATTGAATGATCGCTGGGGACTCCAATTGCCAAAAGCTGTCACAATAATTGAAGGTGCGTCTGACACCAAGGCCAAGCTGACCAGTTCAACTAAAAACATCGATTATATTTTTCAGTATCAGGAGACCGACCGAGACAAATTGGATGGCCTGGAGCTGTGGGATCACCTGACGACTCGGGAGATCAATCAGCTGGTCCAACAAATCTTCCCCTACTATTATCCCGGCGAGACCACACCGAAGACGCCGGCCGAACGGCTGAGTCAGGTCGAAGAGGCACTCGGTTTCAAACTCGACGATAATTTGAATTACTTTTCGAAGCGAGACAAGCAGACACCCACCGGCGGACGGATCGTTCTACTCTATGATCCGGCCAGTGTCCGGATCCATGCCTTTCACTTTGTCGAATGATGTAGATCAATCAAACAGGATGCCTACCATGAGCATCCTGTTTTCTTTGCCTAGTTTTTTCTATACGGTCTGTTCAGCCTGCCTCTTATCAAAGGCTCGGCGCTGAAGCTGCTTGATCTCATCATAGAACTGCTCGACCGGTCCATCGACTTCGATGTCTCGGATCACCTCTTGGATCGCCAGCGGCCTGACATTGGACTCCGGGGCACCAAACTCTGCCCACCACTGAGCCAGCTGCTTTGATGAGCTGGCAATCACGATCCGTCCCAGACCGACCATCCCATGAGCGCCCGAGCACATCGGACAGTGCTCACCGGAGGTATAGACCGTTGCCTCGGCTCGCTCCTGAGGAGTCAGATGATTGGCCGCCCAGCGGGCCAGGTTAAACTCGGGGTGCTGGGTGTCATCCCCGCCGGCGACATGGTTATGATCTTCAAACAGGACCTCTCCGTGTCCTGAGACCAGAACAGAACCAAACGGTTGATCCCCCTTATCGAGGGCTTCTTTGGCCAGATCGACTGCCCGGCGCAGATGTTTTATGTCGGTTTGTGAGATTGCCATAGAGCCTCCTTATGCCTGGTTGTTTCCTATGGCTTCAGTCTATCACAGACCCGGGGCGGGGACAATTCGACCGGATTTTTAGCCGGTAGCGGTTGACATTCTCTCACGGCTTTCATAGACTGGAGGAGTAGGTGGTTTATAAGTTATAAACCAATGAGTGGAGGAGCCAATGCCGGGGTGGAAACTGGGTCAGATCGAGTCACAATTTGCCGACATCATATGGGATAACGAGCCGATCCAGTCCGGGGATCTGGTTCAATTGAGCCAAGAAAAGTTGTCGTGGAAGAAGCCCACCACCTATACGGTGTTGCGAAAACTGTGCCAGCGGGGCTTGTTTCAGAATCAGGCGGGGATCGTCACCTCCGTGATCAGTCGGAGGGACTTTCGGGCCCTTCGCGGCCAACAACTGCTAGACGAGTACTTTGAAGGTTCGTTGGTACGATTGATCCGAGCCATCACACACCGCCGACAGCTCAGCTCCCAAGAAATCACTGAAATCAAACGCTTGCTCGATAAAGCGTCAGATAATACCAAGAAACGGTAGGAACAACTATGCAATTTTTACTGATCGGAATCATCTTGATCCTGGCCCTGTTTGCCATTGGACTATCGAGTCGCCACGGGATCCCGGCCTTATTATTGTTTATCCTCTTAGGTATGGGTTTTGGGGCGATCGGCTTGGAGTTTCATGACTTCAGCTTTGCCGATACCTTTGCGACGGTCGCACTGATGGTGATCATGTTCTACGGCGGCTTTGGGACCAAGTGGAAGATGGCTAAACCCGTCGCCAAGGAAGCGATCATCCTAAGCTCAATGGGCGTGGTGGTGACGGCGCTTTTGACAGGGGGCTTTATCCACCTGGTGCTCCGGGTCGATCTGTTGGAGTCGATGCTGATCGGCTCGATCGTCGGCTCGACCGACTATGCCAGCGTCTCGAATATCCTGCGCTCGAAAAATCTGAACCTAAAGTACAATACCGCCTCGCTCCTCGAGCTCGAGAGCGGCTCCAATGACCCGACGGCCTATACCATGACGATGGTGTTTCTATCGGTCATCCTCGGCTCATCGCTTTCGATCCCGGTACTGATCGTGTCTCAGGTGGCGATCGGGATCGCGATGGGGGCTGTGGCGGCCTTGACGATCGCTCAGTTGCTTAAAAAGATCCCGCTGAGAGCCGATGGACTAAACGCCGTCTTTATGGCGGCGGCCATGCTCTTGACCTATTCATCGACCTCGCTGATCGGTGGAAACGGTTATTTGGCACTCTATATCCTGGGCATCTATCTGGGCAATATGGAGTTTCGGGGCAAACGCGATGTCGTCTTTTTCTTCGACGGCTTTGCCGAGATCATGCAGATCGGTTTGTTTTTTATCTTGGGACTGTTGTCGAATCTCGGCAGCTTCATGAAGACCTTTCCGATGGCGCTGGCGATCATGGTGTTTATGACGATCATTGCCCGACCCTTAAGCGTCTATGGCCTGATGGCACCGTTTCGGCTAAAACGCAACCAACTCAATATGATCTCGCTGGCCGGGATCCGCGGGGCTGCGGCCATTGCCTTTGCTATCATCGCCGTCAACAGCGGCGGTGCGCTCTCGGTCGATGTCTTCCATATCGTCTTTGGCATCTGCGTGCTCTCATCACTCATCCAGGGCTATCTCATGCCGCCGATGGCTGAGCGCTGGCAGATGCTTGATCCGAGCGATACCGTTCTAAAGACCTTCAACTACTATCTCGATAAGGCCGAGATCGGCTTTCTCGAGACCAGGATCCGTCGGGGCTCCCGTCTGATCGGGCGAAAGGTCAAAGACCTCAACCTGGTATTTGATTTTATCGTGGCCAAGATCGAACGAGGCGGAAAAACCATCGTACCGCGGGGCCACATCGCACTCGAGGAAAATGATCTGGTCGTTTTGGGCGGGGAGGTCCACTTTGATGAGAGCGGTCAGGATCTGATCGAATCGACCATACCGGCCGGTCATCCCTGGGAGAATAAGCGGATCATGGATCTTGAGCTCGAGCCCGATCGATTGATCGTCATGATCCAGCGAGAGGGGAGTGATATCATCGTCCCGGTCGGCAATACCGTTATCCTGGCCGGTGATAAGCTGGTCAAGATCCGGTTGGAGCATGCGGTCGATTTCCCCAAACCAACCAAACGTCCCAGACGACAGCCGGTTAGGGTAGGCGATCTCGATCAACCATTTGAATAGACTGTCATAAATCGGTTCGGACAAACCTTGCGGCGGTGAGGTTTGTCTTTTTTTGTAGAAAGCCGATAATTTCTGTTATTTCATTACTTTTCGTCTTTTTTGTGATACCTTTAACATGAGGGACCTGAAGACAAGGAGTTATCCGCGTACAAGGTTGCGGCGCTACTTATGCTGGAGGTCTTTCCAGTCTTTTTTATTTAGGAGAAAAAGTATGGAACAACGCATTGGGATCGTCGCCATCATCATCGACCGACCGGCATCGGTGGCCGATGTCAATCTGATCCTGCACGAACACGCCGATCTGATCGTCGGACGGATGGGGTTGCCCAAGGCCGCCCCCGGCATCGCGGTCATCTCCCTGGTCGTCTTAGGCTATCAAGACAAGATCAGTTCACTTTCAGGCAAGCTGGGACAGGTCTCGGGCGTCGTCTGTAATACCGTCTATTCCAAGCACCGAGTCGATGCATGAACGCTCTGGAGACATTGCTGGCGGCTCAGCCGCTGACACTCGGCGCTGCGATGGAGCTGATCATTCGACAAGCTGAGTGGCAAGACGAGATCATCGCCCATGCCACCGCTCTAAGACAACGCCACTACGGTAATAAGGTCTACATACGGGGTCTGATCGAGATCTCAAGCTATTGCCGAAAAGATTGCCGCTACTGCGGCCTGCGCCGAAGTAACGACCGGGCAAGCCGCTACCGTCTGAGCCGATCGGACATCTATCAACAGGCCAAGCAGGGCTATGAGCTCGGTATCCGGACCTTTGTCCTGCAGGGCGGAGAAGACAGCTATTTCAGTGATGAGCGGCTAGAAGACATCATTTCAACCCTAAAAGCTACCTATCCCGAGGCCGCCATCACACTCAGTCTGGGGGAGCGATCAGCCGTGTCTTTAAAGCGACTGCGCCTAGCCGGTGCCGATCGCTACCTGCTGCGACATGAGACGGCCGATGAGAGCCATTATGAGACGCTCCATCCCAAGCCGATGACGCTTAGGACAAGGCTCGATTGTCTTCAGACACTCAAGGCCTTAGGCTATCAGACCGGTGCCGGCATGATGGTCGGTTCCCCCGGTCAAAGCGTCACCACCTTGGCCAAGGATCTGCTGCTGCTTCAGTCGCTCTCGCCCGAGATGGTCGGGATCGGACCGTATATCCATGCCGAGGACACACCGTTTGGTGATGCGCCCGATGGGGATGTCGACTTGACCCTCTACCTCCTAAGCCTTGTCCGGATCCTACTGCCGCGGGCATTGATCCCGGCTACGACCGCTCTTTCGACTCTGGATGAGACCGCTCGAATTCGGTCTCTCCTAAGCAGTGCCAATGTCTTGATGCCCAATCTGACACCGCCGATGCACCGGGCAGACTATGCCATCTATGCTGACAAGAAGGCCACGAATCTCGAATCGATCGAGGGCCTGGCCGACTTGAAAGACCAACTCGCCCGTCATGGCCTCCAACTGGACATGAGCCGAGGCGATTTTAAAGGAAGTAGCAATGTATAATCCCAAAAGCCTCAAAGCCGAGGAGTTCATCAATCATCAAGAAATCCTCGATACCCTGGAGAAAGCCTCCCGTACCTACCCAAGCGATCACTACCGAGCCATCCTTGAAAAGGCCCGCCGCTATGAGGGCCTGTCCTATCAGGAGGCCGCCGACCTGATCCATATGAAGGATCCCGACCTCTGGCAGGAAGTATTCGAGCTGGCCAGTCAGATCAAGCATCATTTCTATGGTCGTCGGATCGTGATGTTTGCCCCGCTTTACTTATCGAATTATTGTATCAATGGCTGTGTCTATTGTCCCTATCATAAGAAAAACACCCATATCCCGCGCAAGAAGCTGACGATGGAGCAGGTGAGGCGTGAGACGCTGGCCCTGATGGATATGGGCCACAAGCGCTTGGCGCTGGAGATGGGGGAGGATCCGATCAATAACCCGATCGAATACCTGCTCGATTGCATCAAAGAGATCTACTCGATCAAGCACGACAACGGCGAGATCCGCCGGGTCAATGTCAATGTGGCCGCCACCACGGTCGAGGACTATCGAAGGCTCCATGAGGCCGGCATCGGCACCTATATCCTGTTTCAAGAGACCTATCATAAGGACAATTATGAAGCGCTTCATCCGACCGGCCCGAAGCATAACTACGCCTGGCACACCGAGGCGATGGATCGGGCCATGCAGGGCGGCATCGATGATGTCGGTCTGGGGGTGTTGTTTGGTCTGAATAACTATGACTATGAACTGGTCGGTCTGTTGATGCATGCCGAGCATCTGGAGGCCGTCCACGGCGTCGGGCCTCACACCATCAGCGTCCCGCGGATCTGTCCGGCCGATGATATCGACCCGGCCAGCTTCAAGGACGCCCTAAGCGATGAGCTGTTTGAAAAGATCGTCGCCCTGCTTCGGATCAGCGTGCCCTATACCGGCTTGATCGTGTCGACCAGAGAGTCCCAGGCCAGCCGGGAAAAGGCCCTGAAGGTCGGGGTGTCCCAGATCTCAGGTGCCTCGAAAACCTCGGTCGGTGGCTATACCGAAGAGGAGTTGCCGGATGAGAGCAGCGCTCAGTTCGACCTATCCGATCAAAGAAGCCTCGATGAGATCGTCCACTGGCTGCTAGAGCTCGATCATATCCCGAGCTTTTGCACCGCCTGCTACCGAGAGGGCCGGACGGGCGATCGCTTCATGCACCTGGTCAAGACAGGCCAAATCGGCAATATCTGTCAGCCCAATGCCCTGATGACGCTCAAGGAATATCTCGAAGACTACGCTTCGCCCGAGACCAAAGCCTTAGGCGAGAAGTTGATCGAAAAAGAACTCGAACGGATCACTCACCCCAAGGTAAAACAGACCGCCACGGAATATATCGCCAATATCCACTCCGGTCAACGCGATTTTCGCTTTTGAGGTAGCTATGAAAACAGCCACGGCCGAAAGGCTTCACATCGGGATCTTTGGTCCGACCAATGCCGGAAAAAGCTCGCTGATCAATGCCCTGACACTCCAGGATGTGGCGCTGGTGTCTCAGACACCGGGAACCACCACCGACCCGGTCTTCAAAGCCATGGAGCTCCAAGGCGTCGGACCGGTCGTCTTTATCGATACCGCCGGCTTCAATGATGAGGGGGAACTGGGAGAAAAACGACTGGAACGGACAAGGCGCATCCTCGATCGGGTCGATCTGGCGGTACTGGTCATGACCGACTCAGTCGATGAAATCACCCCCTGGAGGGATGAGCTGGCCGGTCGCGACATCCCGACCATCATCGTCCTAAACAAAGTTGACCTCAAGGACCGCTCGCTCCTGCTAAAAGCCATCAAGCATCAACTAGGTGAAGACGTCCTTGCTATCAGCACACGGAGCGGCCAAGGCATCGATACACTGCGTCAGCGGATATCGGCCTTGGGTGTCCGGGCCGATCGATTCATCACCGAGGGCCTCGTCGAAGCCGGCGATGTCGTGGTCCTGGTCACGCCCCAAGACCCGGCCGCCCCTAAGGGACGCTTGATCCTGCCCCAGGTCCAGGTGATAAGAGAGCTGCTCGATCGGCACTGCCTGACGCTGGTGACGAATCCGGAGGAGCTCGCTCAAGCCCTGGCCGGCTTGACTAGGCCGCCATCGGTCATCATCACCGATTCACAGGTATTTGACCGGGTCTATCCGCTGGTACCGAAGGAGACGATGCTGACGAGCTTCTCCATCCTGTTTGCCGGCTATAAGGGCGACCTGGATTACTTTATCGACTCAGCCGGAGCGATCGATCAGCTGACACCAAACAGCCGGGTCTTGATCGCCGAAGCCTGCACGCATGCGCCGATAGAAGAAGACATCGGGACCGTCAAGATCCCGGCGATGCTTCGTCGAAGGATCGGCCCGGAGCTTCGGATCGATTTCGTCCGAGGGAGTGATTTTCCCCAGGATGTCAGTTCGTATGATCTGATCATCCAGTGTGGCAGCTGCATGGTCAATCGCCGCCAGGTGCTAAGCCGGGTGGCACAGGCCAAGGCTCAGGGGACACCGATGACGAACTACGGCGTGACCCTGGCCAAACTCCAAAACATTCTCGATCGGATCTCACGTAAGCGGAGCAGCTAACAAGCTGCTCCGTTCCCATTTCTGATGGCTTTAAGGCCCGCCGGGCGATCAAAAGCCTCCTTTACAGGATCGGCCAAAAAAGAGGAAGCAAGTGATCATCGAAAATAAACACCTGATGCCTCGGAGGCATCAGGTGATCCATCAGTTTTTGAAATCCGGTCCGCCGGGCACCGTCGGTACCGGTGCGTTGGGATTGAGCGGATCGTAGTTCCCATCGCCATTACCGAGGCTGATGGTGATCTTTACGACATAATCGAGTGGCACCAAACGAGCAAAGCTGCTCTGTTCGATGACCATGCCCTTGGGCATATCCGAATAGTCATACTCAGTGATATAGGTGACATTAGCGCCCTTGGCCCGGTAGGTATCGAAGAAGTACTGCTGCAGTTCGCCTTCGTTTTTGACGCCGCGCATATCCTCGAGATAGGGCAGACCGAGCGAGTAGACCAGCTTGATCGATTTATCGTCCTGGTCGGTCAATTCGGTGCCGGCCGGTAGGGATTGTGATACCAGGCTGCCATAGGGCACCCAGGAATTGTAGCGATGCATGATCAGCGGCATCATCCCTGAGACCTGGGAGGCTTCTTCGGGTGAGTATTGAGTGTAGTCGGGGACGATGATGGCCTCGCCGAGGGAGACCGTTACACTGAACTCGTCATTGCGAGCGATCTTGGTTCCGCTTGAGATCGACTGTGAGATGATAAAGCCCTGATCGACATTGGAGCTGGTCTGTTCGTTATAGGTGACCTTGATGCCATTGGTGCTGGCCCAGGAGTCGACCTCGGCTTTGGCCTTTCGACTAAAGTCAGGGACATTGATGTTTTTCTCAAACTGTTCTTCTCCGCGAGAATAATAAACGATGGCGGCATCCTTGCGCTGATAATTATCCTCGGTCACATCGGGCGAGCGAAACTCGGTCTTCAGATGTTCGTATCTGGGGATGAGTGCATCATATTGCAGAATGAGCGATACCCCGGTGGCTTTTTCCTGTTGCACCCACTGCTGAGCTTCCTCGTAATTGAGATTGGCGAAGTCGGGCAGGGGGAGTCTTTCATCCGGATCCGGCCCCTTCGAGACATCGACTTCGACCTCGGTGCCTTTGCGGATCTTGCGATCGGGTGCCGGGTCTTGTCGGATGACTTGGGTCTCGGGAAATTCCTTACTGAAGACCATCGTCGGAACGAATTCGATCTTATTTCTGGCCCCCCAGACCCGGGCTTCGGATAGGGTCTTGCCTTCAAAGTCCGGGATCCGAACGTGATTCATCTGATACCATAGGAAAAAGGCCAACAGCAGCAGGATCGTACCGATGATCCCGCCAATGATGTATTGGCGTTTTCGCTTGTTCTGATAGGTCGGATCGACTACCGTGTCCTCGGCCGTCGAGCGGCGCGAGCTGTCGAGCGATTTGGGTGGCGTTGGTTTGGTTTTTTTAGGCTCGGGTGGAACATAGGCCGGCGGCGGTGTCACGATATCGCTGGAGCGATCATCCTTTGGCGGTTCCGTCGGAACCGATTCCGGCTGAGCCGGTTCTCCATCAGGCGCCTCCTCCAGGACCGGCTGCTCAGGCACCTCCGATGGCGCCGGATTTTCAAACACAGCCGAATCGGACGAGGGGGTTTGCTCGACCAGTTGGCTGGCCTGGGCATCTTCTTTTAAAAGCTCGTCGTATTTATCGCCAGAGAATTTCGATAGAAAATCACTCATGGTCCTTCAAACTTCCTTTATAGAGGTAGAGGGTTTCATCTGATTGATCGGAGACTTCCTTGGAGTGGGTGACCACGATCACACATTTGTCATGCTCATGGGCCAATTTTTTGAAGATATTGACGATCTCTTGCTCCATCGCCTCATCGACATTACCGGTCGGCTCATCCGCCAGGATGATATCGACATTGGTGGCCAAGGCCCGGGCGATCGCGACCCGCTGTTGCTCACCACCGGAGAGCTTGGTCACCGGCCGATCGGCTTTGGTCTTGGCCAAGCCGATATAGTCGAGCAGGTTGTAGGCGACCTCTTCTTTATTTTCCGGCAGTTCATTTTCGGTCACACTCATCGCCACCAGCACATTTTCCAGTGCTGTCAGATAGGGGATGAGATTGTAGGATTGAAAGATGATACCGACCTTATTGCGGCGGAAGTTTTCATATCCGATGTCCTTGATATTTCGTCCCTCATACAGGATCTCACCCTCAGCCGGTGAGTCCAGGGCGCTGATCAGGGAAAGGAAGGTCGTTTTACCTGAGCCCGATTGGCCGAGAATGGAATAGAAGATCCCCTTTTCAAACTCGACCGAGGTATCCTCCAGGATATAGCGTCTCGAGTCGCCATCCTGATAATAATAAGTTACGTTTTTGGTTTCAAGAATAGCCATCGCTTCCTCCTACATCAAGACTTGTTTTGGGTTGAGTCGTACGATGTAGAGCGTCGGTACGACGGTTGAGATTAACACCGTTGCCAGTCCTATGATGAAGAACAGTCCGATATAGGCCGGACTGAAATTGATCCGGTAGTTTTCTGCAATGTCCTCGCCTGTCATATTAGACGCGAATTGGCCAAATCGCCATTGATCCTCCCAGACACTCGGGTCGGGGTTGAAGGGATCCTGTTCGGCGATCAGTTGATCTCGGACCATCGATTCCGATAGCCCCTGAGCGATGAAGTTTCCGGTGACCAGCGAAAGCGCGATCGCCAGTATCGCCACCAGTACGACCTCGATAACGATCTGTGAGATGACCTTGGAGCGCTTTTCACCGAGTGACATGTAGATGCCGAGCTCATGCTTTCGATCCCGCAGGAACAGCATCACGACCAGGCTGATGATCAGGATCGAAGCACCGATGGCGACCATCAGGACATAGCTGGCCATTTTCGAGGTCTGCTGCACGGGGGCGGCAATGATCGAGAAGGAGTCGCTGTTGGTAAAGACTTTATAAAACGGAGGCAACAGGGCTTGAGTCTCTTCCTTGAAGGCTTCGATATCATCAGGACTGTTCAGGATAAAGAGGGAAGTGTAGTAGGTCAGCATGGCCTGAGCTTTTTGCTCTTCGGTCAACTCTTCTTCCATTTGGCTGATATAGTATTCGTTCATCGCCTGTTGCTCGGCAATGATGGTCTGATTGGGTACGATGATCGTGTTATACAGCTCGGATTTACTGATCTGTCCCACCATCTGATTGGGTTCTTCGGGACTTTCGATATTTTCATAGATGCCAATGATCTGAAGCGGGATATCGCGTCTTTCGGTGATGGTGGGTTCGACCATCGGTCCGTCGGTTTCCCCATAATCCAATATGTAGTTGGATAGGACGATATTATCACCGACGCCCAGATTATTGTAGTCCGCCAGTTGTTGGGTGATCAAGGCGACACCGACACCGGTAGAGATTTCATCCTGGCTGAAGGTGCGTCCGGCTTTGAGCGTTGCTTTACCTTCTTCAATGATCATAACCGGCGGGTATTCGGTGCCCTTTAGCTGGAAGCCATAGAACTTGGAATAAGTGTCATTCATGGACCATTCGGCTTCCTCAGGCGTCATCCAGCGTTGAAGATTCTCAGAACCCAGACCGAACTGGGTGGTATAGTCGAAGCTTTTGACATAGGAGGATTGCCCAATGGTTTTTAAAAGATCAGGTTGGAGTGGACCGGGCCATTCAGGCGGACTCCCCGGATTCTCCTGGGAGGCTCTCTCAATTGCTTCATTGTCGACCTCGATCGTCAACACGGCACCGAGCTGGCGCTTGATGTTCGTCTCGACATTGTTGGCCCCTTGGCGAATCGCGATCGCCCCGGCCATGACATTACCCAGGATAAAGATGATCAGAAATAAGAGCAATGATTTCGATTTTTTTCGCGATATGCTGAGCAGTGCCCGTTTAATATAATTCATAGCAACCCTCACTTTCTTGCTAACAGTTTAACATGAAACGACAGAATATCAAATGACTGAAACGTCACCTGAGGCCTGGAATATCTTACGAAAGTCTGACTTTTTAGCCGTCTGATGGAAATACAATCCAGTGATGGACTTTGTCGCGGGGAATGATGGAGACGGCATTGTTTATAAAGCAGACGGCCCAACTTGTCGAAACTGCCGCCTTAGAGTAAACTTAAGCTAGACTAGAGGGAGAATGTTCCAGCAACCAGCTAAACCGATCAAATCACTAGGGAGGAGAGCCATGAACAATCAACCATCAGACAAAGCCATGCGACGGATGATCAGCTGGGTATTGCTTCTTGGCGTCATCCTGAGCGCCTGTTCGCCGGTACCCATTGAGGCCGAGGAAGCTCAAACCAAGCCCATACCGGCCCGAACAGATCATAGTCAGCGGACGATCTATCTGGCTGCCGGCTGCTTCTGGGGCGTGGAAGCCTATTATCAGCTGATCCCGGGAATCCTACAGGTCGAGTCCGGTTATGCCAATGGAGATACCGAAGACACCACCTATAGGCAGATCGGTAAGACCGGACATGCCGAGGTGGTCAAGATCGACTATGACAGCAATACCATTCACTTAGCGGAGATACTAGACCGCTTCTATCTGATCGTCGATCCCTTAGCGCTCAACCGGCAGGGAAATGATGTCGGAACACAATATCGCTCGGGAATCTACTATGTTACGGATGAAGCCAAGGAGATCATCGATCAATCCATGGATCTCTTTCATGAACGCCTGGGGCAGACTTCTTATATCGAGGTGGAAAAGCTGGAAAACTATATCCCGGCCGAGGATTATCATCAGGACTATTTAGCTAATAATCCCGGAGCATACTGTCACGTGGATCTAAATCAAAGCAAACATATCCTTTATCCTGGAATCGAGAAACCCAGTCAAGCAGACCTGAAAGCGACGCTGGATTCGATCACCTACGATGTGACGCAAAACGCCGGTACAGAAATCGCCCATTCCAGTGAATTGAACACCCAAGAGGGTAGGGGGATCTATGTCGATGTGATCACCGGACAACCGCTGTTTTCATCCCGGGACAAGTATGATGCCGGTTGCGGATGGCCAAGCTTTACCAAGCCGATCACTACTGATGTGATCCAATACCTGGAAGATCGCAGTCACGGCATGAACCGAACAGAGGTTCAGACCTGGGAATCAGGCAATCACTTAGGGCATGTCTTCAATGACGGACCTAGGAGTGAGGGTGGACTCAGGTACTGCATCAATGGCGTGAGTCTTCGCTTTATATCGGAAGAAGAAATGACGCAGCAAGGCCTGCAAGCGCTTTTACCGTACTTAATGGACGAATGACCATACAATCATTCGCTCACTTAGAAGACGACCGGAAGGATCTCGTCTTATTCTTGGTTTAACTGTCAAAAGCCGCAAACCTCTAGTATAGGCTATATAGTATTCTAAGTAACTCTCGTGACTATATCGAGTAATCGGGAAAGGAGTCTCAATCTTTTGACACCCAAACCAATAATTAAGAAATAATAAATATTTTTCTTGTCTTCAAACACTCGCTCTGACTATAAAAGGGAAAATATGAAAAGAATATTTGCATTAGTCTTACTGGCTTCAATTCTCTGCAGCTTGTTGCGAAACAGCACCCGAAGACACTGTTAAGAACAGTAAATCGAAGTCGTCGCAGGATTCATCACCAGCATTAAACAGTCCAATATCTACATCACCACCAACACAAGCACCACCACATAATGGATCTAGGTAATTCTGGTATGGAATTCATTACCATGGCTGAGGGGAATGTGTGGGCTGAAAACCAGTTAGCAAACCCTGAATCTCCATGATATTTTGAAAATGGATGGTCAGGATGGTTTATCATCTCTGTTGCTTATCAAATAGATGAGTTCGGCGGAGTGGATAACAATTATCGTTTTACAGTCGATTTTTATTAAAAACAGATTGACAAGTATAGTATGACAGTTAGACTTAAACTAAATCGATGTAGATTACAGTTTGTATTTTCATTTTTGGACGTTGATTTGTTAACGAAATAGGGAATTGCACTATAGTAGTAATAAGTGATTTATTATTTTTTTAGGGTTAACTATTCCTTAAATGTATAATGGCAACCAACGCCAAATAACCCTATAATTATTAAAAACACTGAGAAAATAAAAAATCTCGGTGTTTTTTTGTTGCATAACTTTCCAAAGAGAAATCAATTATGGGGGACAAATGTCCAAAATACGGATCGAAAAAAGAAGTAATTTTACAGTCATCGGTAATGAGGTCATTTTTGATAAGCGGTTAGGGAATGGCGCAAAAGGCATTTTTCTTGTCATGATGGCCTTACCGCCCACATGGGATTATACCATCAAAGGATTATTGAAATTTACCAAAGACGGTTACACAGCATTGTCTAGTGATTTAAAAGAATTAGAAAATGCAGGGTACCTTGTCAGATCTCGTGCAAGAAATGAAAAAGGTCATCTCGGCAAGACTGAATATATCTTGTATGAGACTCCACAAAATTATCAAAACTCGCAAACCATTGAAAACACTGAATCTAATCCAGAAGTGGAAAACCCAATCTTGGATAATCCAATCTTGGATAATCCTATACAGGAAAATCGCAACCAATTAAATACTAAAGGAATTAAAGATTTAAATAATCAATCACTAAAGGAATTAAAAAACAAATCCTCTAAGGAAATCGAGAAACAAGATCTCATAAATCTGAAATCAAGACTGAGAGGATCTGTAAGTGCGTTAAAAATTCCAGATGAAGTTAAAGATTTGATGTCTTCAGCCTTTGATGGGCTAATAAACCGAACTCAAACTTTCAAAGATGCATGCGTTAAAACACAACCGTCGGAAGTTAGACAAATACTACTAGGTCTGAGTGACTTAGAACTCGATGGACTCATCATACAAATTGCAAACGGATACTTACTATCGCTAGAGACAGGCACAACCATTCGAAGCTTTGAAAAACTCATGATGCGAATCATTCATAATGCTTTAGTACAGCATAGGCAATCATTAGGCTATGCGCTATAAGAAAGGATTCCCATGGAAAAAGTTGCTATTTATCACACTAATCAAGAGATGAATCCCATCCAGCGAGCAGTTAATGACTTGCTGGGAACAAACCTGCATTGTACATCGGTCATGGATTTGGTACTTAACCCGACTAAGTATACTTCGGATACCGACGAACTAAAAAAGATTAAGCAATTAAAGCAATTACTTTACGCAATTGACGAGGAGATTGCAACGAATGGTGAAGAATAAACTGATGGACTCAGCTACAGAAAGTATCATCCAGAACTTTTCTATGCTATTTCTTGTGCCAAAAGAGAATGTCCGGCGACAAGTAGAAACTGCTGGCCTGGAATCATTACTGCAAGATCCAATCAATCTGATTAAAACTGCCAGTCAGAAGCAAAAGTACCAAGCATTCTTAAAACTACGCCAACAGTTTCAAGGTGAACTCACTCAGGCAAATATTAACGATCCGAAAACTCTAGCAAAGTACTCATTAGGAGCTATGAGAGATCCGCAAAGCAAAGAGAATTTCGTGGTAATTGGAGTCAATATCAAGAACAAGCCAGTGTTCATTGAGTCGGTCAGTCTTGGAACGATTAATACCTCTATCGTTCATCCACGAGAAGTGTTTCGTAATGCTATTCGCAACAATGTTGTAGCCATCTTTGTTTCACACAATCATCCCAGTGGCGATACGGCACCAAGTGCTGAAGATATCCAAGTAACGAAACGATTGGTTGAGGCTGGAAAAATTATCGGCATACCTGTGCTCGATCATGTCATTGTGTCAAGTTATGACGTAGAAAATCACTTTAGCTTTAAGGCTCACGGCGTGTTAGAAAAACCAACGGTTTATAACTTTGAAAAACAAAACGAATTCGAAATGGAGTAGGTGGAAGAATGAAAACACTAAAACTTGTCGGCCTTATTATCTTAATTTTGGTTTTATCACTTCAAGTCGCTTTTGCTGAAGAGGTAGAAGTGCCATCAGCTGAGGAAATCGCGATTGAAGAAGAGACTATTACTGAGCCAACAGTACCAGCTATTTACTCGTTGACTTTGAACGCAGTAATCCCTCAAGGAATTACCGCAGAGGTGGAAATCTCATCGGGTGAACTTGTTCAATCGTTGGTACTGACAGAAGGGTTAAACACGCTTGCATTACCAGAGGAACTCTATATCCTCAAGTTCCACTCAAACGGCGTATCTCCTGTTTCGATGAAAATCCTCATTACCGAAGATACCGAAATCCCGTTGGAATTCAAAGCCATAGTCATTGAGGAAACTACAGAACCGGAAGTGGTAACGACCGAAGAGACAAGCGAACCGACGTTACCAACACTAAAAACTACTGAGTCAGAACAACCAGTTGAAATGGTCGAAGATAGTAATGCAGAAACCGGCGAAGCGGAATTGCCAGCCGAAGAGACAACTGAATCGGAAGCAAAACCTAACATCTCTATTACAGCCGTACCACCTACGATAGAAATCGTCGGGCAAGATCAATACTTTCAGGTCGCTGATGCCTCCCTCGGTTGGACAACATTCTACAACATGGGAACGGGTAAGTTTGTTGATACTACTACTGGGATGGTTGGATTTTGTCTTAATCCATTCGAAGTTGGACCAGCGGGTGTGAACTATTTAAAAGACTATTTTAGTCAATATACGCCTGAGATAAGAAAGCAAGCAGAGCTAATTGCAATCAATGGTTATTATTTAGGCGGAATTAGCGGATACGACGAACGACAAAACAATATATTCACCCAGCGCAGACTCTGGGAAATACTCCCGGTGAACAGCCCATTTACTGGCGCAGGAGCACACGCTCTGATCCGATTTACAACTCCTGACTGGGTTGTTGACTCAGGAGTAGAGACAGCGTACCAGAACTGGTTAAATGGGTTGAATCAACTGATAGCAAACTATAATGTCATTCCTTCATTTAGCGGTCAATCAATTAATCTAAAAATAGGGGAGTCGATTACACTTACTGATGCAAATGGTGTTTTGTCTTCGTATAGATTTGGCAACGTACCTGACGGCATAACATATTCTGTTAATGGAAATAATTTAACAATTACAGCAGTTGGAGAAATATCTGGAAAACTAGAATTTGTTCGAAATATAGGATCATATGAGGGCGTTGGTTATGTCACAGGAAAAGATGGAATTGACCCGTCCACTGGACTCCCTTACCAAGACGTAGGTTTTTTTAAAGATCGAGATCCATCCAGAGGTTCTGTGACCATCTCAGTTACACCGTCAAAAGGCAATCTCACAATTACTAAAACCCAAACAGGAACAACTACCGCTGTAGCTGGCGCAACATATGTGATAGCAACTGATGAAGCTATGGCCAATGTAATCGGAACCGCTGTGACCGATAATCAAGGCCATATCACATGGACTGGATTGAACGTTGGGACGTACTATGTCAAAGAAACAATCGCTCCTGAAGGGTACACCTTGGATTTAACCATCTACACCGTAACAGTGGTTGACGGTCAAACAGTTACGCTTAACGTCCAAGATGCTATCATCACCGGTACACCAACCATCACCAAGGTGGACATCAGCACGAAGGAACCACTGCCAAACACCGTCATTGAACTTTATGACGAGTTTGACAACCTGATTGAAACCAAGACCACAGATGAAAACGGATTTGCCGAGTTTTCAAAGGTGAACTATGGGAAATACTACTTCCTCGAAAAGAATGCCCCGGAAGGTTATCTGCTGAACCCTGGTAAACACTGGTTTGAGATCCGTGAAGATGGTCAAGTAATTCACTCAACCATGGAAGATCAGATCATCACCGGCCAATTTGAAGCCATCAAGACGGATGCTGAAAATGACAAACCAGTTCCCGGAGCAACTTATACCATTTATCGTGACGGTATAGTTGTTGCTGAACTTGTTACCGATGAAGAAGGCCGAATCAAGATCAATCTACCATACGGCCACTACACACTGAAAGAAACGATTGCCCCAGAAGGTTATACATTGGATCCCGAAGAATACTCATTCTTTATTGAAGAACAGGGGAAGCTATATTTCCAAGCACTCGTGGAAAACCCGATTTATTCTATCGTACAAATCACTAAGCAGGACAGCAAAAACCTGCAAGCAGTACCGGGCGCAACTATCGTATTTTACAACGAAGATGGTGAAATCGTATTTGCAGGTGTAACCGATGAAAATGGCATGATCAAAGTAAGATTGCGCTACGGCAACTATACCTATAAAGAGACCATCGCACCAGCCGGCTATCTCTTGGCTGAAAAAGTCGGCAAGATCAGCATTACTAACGACGGTGTCACAATCGAAGAAGTATTCTACAACGAACCAATTCCAACTCAAACCTTGCCGAACACTGGAATAGGGCAATCGAATATCGTCTTGATTATTGTGGGTGTTGGATTACTGCTAGCGAGCTTAATACTTTATATCAAACGACCAGCAAACAGGTTGCCGAATCAGAAATACGCAGACAAAAACAAATTACCTTAAAGTCAGTATTGAATAAGGAGTGAAAGCATGTTAAACAATTTAACACTATCCGGAGTATTGATTAAGGATCCAGAACTACGAGCTTACCGGAATGAAGAAAATACACCATATACCTTTGTCACCTTACTGACGACTAAAGGGCATCGTTCTCAGAAGACCACACTTGTCCCAGTACGTATTGTCGATAAACCGGCCGAGGCATTCTGCGAACACAAAAAAAAGGGCGACCGGGTTGATATTACGGGCTATGTCGATGGCTATGTGGACGATAACAATCGTTTAAAGACGTTTATACATGCCACCCATGTCGAATACCGAGAAAAGAAAAAAACGCCTACAGAATATGAAGAGTTTGAACCAGAAGTCTATGAATGGCCGGATCAGAACCTTGATGGCTCTGATATTGATTACTAGTGGATAAGAAGGAATGAGGAATGAAAGAAAACGAACCCATCTTGAAAAAAGACATTGTTACCCCCGACGAATTCGATGGTCACGATGGCATCATTGAAATCATCCAACCGGAGGTTGAAGATGAACGAGTTAAAAAATAAAGCTCTCAAGGAATATGTCGATGTTGTTTTGGAACAGTTAGCTAAAAACCAAAATCCGTGGGAAAAACCGTGGAGAACAGCATATAATCCAACCACCGATAAGGAATACCAAGGACTCAATGATTTAATACTAGGGATACAACAGAACGACGATCCACGATATATGACCTACCTGCAAGCACAAAGCCAAGGCTATCAAGTTAAGCGTGGAGCAAAGGGGATTGCACTACAGTATTTTAGCTTCTATGACAAGAAAGAAAAGACGCAGGTTACCGTTAAAGAAGCGAGGGATCCCGAGCGGATAGAAAATATTATTCCAGTTCGCAAGACCTTTACCGTGTTTAATGCCAAGGATATTGATCATATTGCGCCCCTAAAAGAAGTGACGGAGAAAACTCATGAAGAATTAAATGTTGGAGCTTTCATTGAGCGTTGTGTTGAACGACTGGGCATTACCATGACTCGAGGTGGTCAGCGAGCATACTACCAACCAATGTTTGATAAATTGAATGTTCCATCGGAATTGAGTTTTAAAAGCAATCAAGCAGAATTATCTACACTTCTACATGAATTAAGTCACGCTACAGGACGAGAGAATAGGTTGCAACGCTTTCAAAGCATTGACCGACCGGAAGGGGATGCTTATGCCAAGGAAGAATTAGTCGCTGAAATGACCACTCTTTTACTTAAGAAAGAGTTCGGAATTGATGGACTAACACCTGATAGCAACTCAATATCGTACTTACAATCATGGCACAAAGCAATTAAAAACGATCCAACCTATCTATTTGATGCAATCAAAGAAGCAGAAAAAGCATCGGAGTACTTACTTGAAGTGGGAGTGGATAAAGAAATCACCCCAGTAACTATTTATCATGATAACCGTTATACACCGAGAGAAGCTGTTGAGACCATTCTAGCAACAGCAAAGAACGATCAAGAACTAGTATTATCCATGGACAATATGATGCCATCGAAAAATGTTGCTAGTCAGTACAAAGAATTGCTAATGCAACGAGATATAACAGATGATTTAGTTTTGGAAGTAACCAAGGTACCTGCCAGACAATCGGAGATTGTTGCATTTCGAGCATTGGAGAAATTGAAGGATAATCCTTTAGCAGAATTTGTTGATACGACCATGCTTGGAAAACATCTCGAACAACGTGGGAAGGCATTAAGAACAACGGAGCAAGTGATAAACCATGAAATCGAGTGACGAATGTAGGTGTAACCTATGTAACACGTTGATACAAACAGAGGCTATAAAACTATCGGATAACACTAATTATCATAAGGATTGCTTTCTACTACTAGACCAACCCCAAGAAAATATACCTAAGTCAACAGAAATTGAAATGGAGTAATCGTATGGAAAATGTAATGGCAACGCTACAAAATGTCGTCAATATCATCAAAACCCCAGCATCCTTGGTTGGAGTTATCGCCCTTATGATTGGTGGCTACTACATCTTGGCTGGCGGACAAGAAGGACGACAGAAGGGAAAATACTGGATTATCGGTGCCGTTGTCGGACTTTTGATTATCTGGCTAGCACCGGAAATCATCAGTTGGCTTAAAACAAACACAGGCAATATTTAGAAAGTAGGGGATAGCATGCGAAAAGGGATCTTATGGGGAGGATATCTAACGCTTGCTATCCTCTTTACTTTCACCCTGACTCAACTTGGCTACCATGGATATTTTCATTTGGTACGCAATTTACAGTCGCTTATTAAGACACAAAGCGTCGCCCCGGTTACACTAAAGAGCTTTCTGGGTATCGCCCCCCTGCCGTACTATGGTGGGGTGGGGCTAGTGGTAAGTGCCTATCTTGGACATATTGCGTACCGAGCGAGCCGGAGTTTTGGAAAACTCAATCAAGGACAGCACGGCACTGCAAGATGGGCAACCAAAACCGAGCTAAATCAACAATACGACACCATACCGATGCAATCGAATGAGGAATATAGCAAGACGCCTGGCGTTGTCATCAGTATGGAAAAGAAAGCTAATAAGCTCTATATCGATAACAGCCCGACAAACAATTTGATCATTGGTACCACACGCTCCGGTAAAGGCGAGACCTTTATTTTTCCCAGCATCGATGCGCTTAGTCGCTCGAAAGAGAAACCAAGCCTCGTGATTAATGATCCTAAGGGTGAGTTTGTGGCTTCCACCTCAAAGACCCTTCAAGACAGAGGGTATCGAATTGAAATTCTGAATATTAGTGACCCAAGTAACTCCATGCAATACAACCCATTAAAGCTTGTGGTCGATGCATACAAACGTGGGGCTATCGATGAAGCGGAGTTACTTTGTGACACCCTAACCTATAGTCTATACCATGACGAAGGCTCCAATCGAAGTGAAGGAACATTTTTTGCGGATGGCTCCCAAGCCCTGACCAATGCCATCATTCTTGCTCTAACCGAGGATTGTGTTACCAAAGGCGAGGAAGAAAAAGTAACACTCTACACTGTCGCATCTTTCTTGACGGAGTATAGTGCCGTGCAACCCAATGGCCAGTCGGCCATGGATCTCTATTTTGACGCCTTGCCCCCTGGTAACCCAGCTAAGAACCAATATGCTCAGCTACGAATGTCTGAGGGCAAAACCAGAGCTTCGATTTTGAGTAACACCATGAGTAAACTAACGCAATTTACATTAACAAATATCGCTCAAATGACGGCCAGTCAGGACTTTGATATGCAAACAGTAGGATTTCCAATCAAGGATCAATATACCATTAATGCCGTATTACAAGTTGATGGAAAAGAAGTAACCATACCAATTAACTCAACACAAACCTATTCCAAGAAAGATGCTGATCACCTAATGACACGGCTTACTGAGAAACCGATTATTGACCTAATTGAAGTAAAAACAAATCGGACATCAGAGCCGTTACACGATCAGATAAGCCTACAACATGAAATGTACCAAAAGCATGGTTTATCGCTGGACAAGACATTACAAGCCCTTGAAAACCTAGCCATGCAGGGTGCAATTACAAATTATCGTGGCACCAGCCGATATTATCACACAATCAGCAAAGCACCTTTTATCAAGCTTGCAAGAGAGGTTTGCCAAGAAACACAAGAGATTTATTTTGGTTACCTACACAGTCTTGTAAAACAGATGATGGAGAATTTATCAGAAAAATCAGAGGAGTTCAAAGAATTACTACTTCCCAAACAATTAGTAAAGGCAAGTAGTACCCCTCCGAAATATTTACTTCCTAATCATCGACCAACAACAAGGCTAACCGAGGAAGAACGAGTGGTTTTTGAAGCAATTTGTTCTAGATTTTGCGAAACGCTCTTACCTACAAACCAATCAACCAAAACACAGGTTGATGTGAGAAATATTATCTCGCATCGAGGCTTATTAGAGGCGACATCAAAAAGCAGAGTTGATTTTATACGATATGAGATCAAAGCCTTACCTCAAGACCAACCAGTAGCCATCTTTATGGTGACGCCTGATTATGACAAGTCCAAACATTTTTTAGCCTCAACCTTCGTGCGACAGCTTTATTATGTATTGGCAAAAACAGCGACCTTTCATCCCAGTAGGCGATGTGAGCGTATGGTGCATTTTATTCTTGATGAGTTTGGCTCAATGCCGATGATTGAGTCGATGGATAGTATTATTACTGTTTGCTTGTCACGTAACATTCGATTCAGTCTCATCATACAATCGTACGAACAACTCGATGACAACTACAAAAGCGTCGGGACAGTTATTAAGGAGAATTGCTCGAATACCATATACATCTTGTCGAGCAATTATGACACCTGTGATGATATCAGCAAAAAATGCGGTGATATTACGATAGTAGACATTCAACGGTCTGGCGATCGCTTTTCACTATCTAAAAACGAACATGAAGCAGTGCGATCTAGGAGATTAATACTAGCAGATGATTTACTTCGTATGCCAATACATCAGTCTATTGTCTTACGAGCGACCAAACGTACTGATCGCAGAGGCAAGGCCGTTGATAATTTCCCGATATTCAACAGAGGTGATTCAGAGCTTGTACCAAGGTGGAAATACTTGATTGATATTTTCCCAGACGGATTGGACAGTGCTGACATTACAAGAGAGCGTTATCGCAACAAAAAACTAATCAATCTGAAGGAGCTTCACTATCAGCTTCCCACAGCGGATGAGCGAAGCAAACAAGCCCAAGATGAAATGTACTGGCCAACGACACTGAAACGTGAAATTAAGCAGTTCTACAAGGCATCTGAAACAAATAAAGCCGAAATCCCAAGTAAGGATGAAGAATATGTCTCCCATCACACTAACACCAACAACTAGTGAGAATTTGCCACTCCTACGAGAGTTTGCCAAATATCTCGATATCACGAGCATTATTCAAGATTTCATTCGCTCAGTGATCTTTGCTATCTATCACGGCTTATACGTCCTTGCCAAAGGTGCTAGGAGCGTTTTTGAAGCCATTTTAGGGTTCTTGGACTTTACCGAGAGCACTCAACTAAACGAGCTGTTTCAAGCCTACAAGCCACTCATTTGGGTGCTGATGATTCTGTCACTCATGTTTGTCGGCTATTTAATCATGTTCAATAAGCTACAGCACCGAGAAAATGTCGTCACAAACATCATTATCTTACTCGTGATGATGACCATCCTACCGATGGCCATCACGCAGTTTAATAGCTTCGTCCGAACATTTTTAGATGATGCCAATCAAACACAAGCTGAGCAACAAAGTGCCACGGTGGTGGATGATATCTTTCTAAGCTCGATTGTCGATGTCGAGCTACTAGCTCGCTCCGGCTGGCCACCCATTGACGAAGACTTGAGATTAAATCAGCTGACCGTCGATTCGTTAGAAACCTTTGACATCAACACACGAATTACCGATACATCGATTCATACCGCTTTGGATGAAAAGCTCGTCTACGACCAGGTCACGAAGATGGAGCGAAGTAAACTCCTACCGGAAATCCTAAAGGAGTACTATTACCGCTTTAGCGTGAATTATTGGCGTGGCATCTTTGGTCTAGGAGTGCTGGCATTTGTCTATATCATCTATGCCATCATTACCGCGAGGCTCATTTTAGAACTCGCCATCAATAAGATCTTGGCACTGCTCATTTCAGCGTCGGATCTACATTCCGGGCAACGCATGAAAGGTGCCATTATAGAGATCATAAAAGCTTATCTCACCATCATTGGCATGATCTTTATGACCGTGATCTTTGGCCACTTTGTGAACTGGTTATATCACAGT
>DUPT01000037.1 GCA_012838225.1 Tissierellia bacterium | reverse complement strand
CTGCACCATTTGCTTGGAGTATAATCGCAAGTACTCGCAACGTGTTCACAAGGGATTTGGACAGTTAATCAACGAGTAAGCTAAGCATGACGGGGTTGGACTTTACACAAGATTCTTGACACTATCGTTCGTATCCGTACTGGGCTCTTTTGTTTAACTGATGCAGAACAATAATCTCAATGTTGTTTTTAAATACTTCATCCACCATTTGCATGGGTCCTCCTGAAGTGATTACTATAGTATTATGAAAATTGAAGTACTAGTGAAAAAAATACATGACCTATCACTAAACTGGTTATTGGTTTGAAGGGACTAATGGAAACAGACCCGGTAGTTGCCGGGTCTGTCACTGGATTTTAAGAGCCAATTCGTGTCGGGCGGTTTATTCCTCGCCCTGTTTGACTTCGTTTTCGGGATAGCTTAACCAATCGGAATAGCTTCCAACATAGATCCGATGGGCCAGACCGATCTGGCGCAGCGCCAGTGAATTGACACAGGCTGAGACGCCCGAGCCGCACGATAGGATGATCTCATCCACTTCGTGCAGATCCTTAAAGTGCTCATGGAGGAAGTCGGTGTTTTTAAAGAAGGCACCCTGGAGGGTATCGCCGTAGTAGTAGCTCTTGGCGGAGGGGATATGACCGGCTACCGGGTAGAGCGGCTCCTCGATGCCCTGGTAGCGGGTGTTCGAGCGTGAGTCGATGATCATGACCTTGGGGTCATAGAGCTTATGCTTGACGTCTTGCATGGTGGCGATCATATCATTGTTGACCAGGATGCTAAGCTCGCCCGGTTCAGGCTTGGCCGGTCCGTCGCCTGATTCGACCGGGCCGCCGGCTGCCTTCCACTCATCGATCCCGCCGGCGAGGACATAGGCTCGCTTGAAGCCGATATGGAGCAGTTGGATCAGCATCCGGGCCGGGCCGTTGAAATCACCGTGGTCATAGATGACGACGATCGAATCATCGGATACGCCGAAGGACTGCAGCAGCTGCTTCAACTCGGAGGGATCTCGGAAGGGGTGGTTGCCGCCATGGGTCGTCTTAGGTCCCGACAGGTCTGTTTCGAGGTCGATATAGTAGGCTCCGGCGATATGCTCTTTCAGATAGGAGACCCGGGCATAGTTCGGGTCGCCCAAGGCGAAGCGACAGTCGAAAATCACGACATCGGCCTTGGCCTGTGTCAGCTTCAATAAATCATCGGCAGTGATAAGGTGTTTCATGATCTCCTCCTTCACCCCCTTGATACCCAAATGAGTGACTTGTTCGCAGACCGGCAACATTTATGTAATCAAATCGGTCGGTGATCCATGATAGAATGAACTCAAGAAGGGAGTTCTCATGCAAGAATATTTGGCGCAATTTGACGCCCTGATGAAAGAGATCAAACAGAACATTGAAAAAGCCATCGTCGGAAAGTCTGTGATCATCGAATATCTGCTGATCGCCCTGGCAGCCGGAGGCCATGTCTTGATCGAGGACGTCCCGGGGATCGGTAAGACCACCCTGGCCAGGGCCTTGGCCCGCTCACTCGATCTATCGTTTAACCGGATCCAATTCACCCCCGATATCATGCCGAGTGATGTCTCGGGCTTTAGTCTATATAATCAGAAGCTGGCTGATTTTGAGTTTCAGCCGGGTGTTGTCATGACCAATCTCCTCCTGGCCGATGAAATCAATCGGACCTCCCCCAAGACCCAGTCGGCTCTGTTGGAGGCGATGCAGGAGAATCAGGTGACGGTCGATGGCAAAACGTATAAGATCCCTCAGCCCTTTATGGTCCTGGCGACCCAAAACCCGGTCGAATACCTCGGCACCTATCCCTTGCCGGAGGCTCAGCTTGACCGCTTTTTGATGAAGGTCCGCCTGGGCTATCCGACGATCGAAGAGGAGATCAAGATCTTGGAGGTCTATGGGGGCGATTTCTCCCTAGAGGATCTGACGCCGGTCGTTCGGCGCGAAGAGGTCAGCTGGATGCGTCAGCTGGTAAAAGAGGTCCACGCCGCCCCGGTGATCAAGCACTATGTCTCGGAGATCGCTCAGGCGACCAGACAGCATCAAGACGTGCTGCTTGGCATGAGTCCGCGGGCATCTCAGATGCTGCTGTCGGCTGCCAAAGCCAGAGCCCTGCTTCACGGGCGAGACTTTGTCCGGCCCGATGATGTGCAGGCTTTGCTTCATGTCGTGCTGAGCCATCGCATCATTTTAAAGCCGGATAGCCGGCTGCGCCGGGTCAGTGTCAGCTCCGTGATCCGTGATATCGCTTCGCAGGTGCCGGTGCGAGATCAGCTATGACGCTACGCCTTGTCCTGTGGCTGATCGCTCTGATCGCAACCATCCTCATCAGCCAACTCCAGGAGCGGGTCTTTTCACCCTATCTGATCCTGTTTCTCGGTCTGCTGGCACCGGTCTCATTGATCTATGACGCCTTGTTTCATCGCTTGAAGCTTCGCCTCATCCCGCAAGACGAGATGGTCCAGCGGGGCGAGCCGGCGGCCTGGCAGCTGAAGCTGTCGAATACGGATGCCAATCGGACACATTTTCTGAGCTATACTCGAAGTCAAGCCGGCCAAACCCTGACCGAACGAAAACTTCATCTGCCGCCTAAGTCGCACGAGCTCATCGATATCGCTGTCGATACGCGTCACTGCGGCCTGCAGCCGCCGCCCAGTTTTTCTCTGGGCTATTTGTCGTTGTTTGGGCTGTTTCGTTTGCCGCTGGGACGACGGCTCAAGGCCGGTTTTGAGCCGGTCTATGTCCTGCCGGCTGTCACGGGCTCGCTGGAGGAGCCGACGCAGTTTGGGGATCTGATCAAGCTCGGTCAGCTCCAGGCCAGCGGCCGGGAGGCCAATCACGATGAGGTCGACTATATGCGTGAGATGGTGCCGGGCGATCCGATGCGACTGATCCACTGGAAGCTGTCGGCTCGGATGCAGGACTGGATGGTGCGCCATTTTGCCAAGGCTCAGGAAAAGTCGGTCCATGTGCTGCTGGAGCTGCCGGCGCTCGATCAGCGTGAGGCCACCTTAGAGCTGCGAGATGAATTGTTGGAGCGGGTGGCGACGGAGATCCGGGGCTTTTTATACCATGATTTTCAGGTGTCACTGATGACCCTGGAGCCGGAGCTTCTGATCCAGACGGTTCGAGGGCTCGATCGGTTTGATTCGCTCCGACGCCAATTGGCGGTGATCGCGCCCAAGCCGGCGGTCCCCTTGGTCGCTCAGCTGGCGGGCGACCTTGGTGAGCGAGGCTCCTTGGTCTATTATATTGCCGTGACGGCCTTAAGCCGTGAGGCGGCGGAGGCACTGAGTGAGCTGCAGCGGACCAGCGGCGGGGTGCTGCTCGAGATCCTGGGAGATGAGCTGAGTCCGACCGAAAAGGATCTGGTGAGTGAGCTAAAGGGAGATGGCCTAGCGGTCGTCATCACCCCCAGACGAGGGGGTGAGCATGCCTAGACGCTCAGCCGATTATTGGAAAAATGCCTTGGTCTATGGCTTGGTCGCCTGGCTCTATGCGGTGGCCCTAAGTGCGCTGCTATCCAATCTGGCTGAGGTCGAGTTTGCGGTCGTGTCTCAGAGCATCTTGATGCTGCTCCTGATCACTTTTTGGATCGTGGTGCTGAGCTTTCCTCGGGTCATCTTTCATTTAGTGTTTGCCGGTTTGATCGTGTTTAGTCTTCAGCTGTGGTATGATCCCGGAGCCTGGCAGAAGCTGATCGAATCGGCGGTGTTCATCGAGGCCGAGACGACCATCCGAGCGCTGCTGTATTTTGTGGGAGTACGGCGCTTTTTGATGCCGGAGATGGCTTATTTTCTCCAGCTGTTTGCCATCATGGCCTCCTTTATCGGGGCGATTGTATTATGGCGTCTGGGCTGGTACCTTATCGCCTTTATCATTCTGGCGGCACCGCTGTTCTTTCAGCTTCAGCTACCTCAAACGGATTGGTTGGGGTGGCTGATGCTGGGTCTGTTTGCCATCCTGATGGTGGCGTCAAGGCAGCGCTATCGCTATCGGGGCGAGCGGATCTTTCAGCGGCCGCTGATCGGGCCGATCGCGATCGTTTTGGTGCTGACGCTCGGGCTGGGGCAGCTCCTGCCGGGCGATTGGTTCTATTCCGACGATCTCTCGCAGTGGGTGAACGAGCTGGATGAGCCGATCCGCCGACTGCTCGATCGCGACGGGCGGGGACTGTTCACCTCGGGCGGCGGCTATGATAAGCAGTCCTCACCGATCGATGGCTTGATCAATCGCCTCAATGAACCGTATCTGACAGTCTATGGACCGCCTCACTCCTTCTATCTGCGCGGCAGTGTCTTCACTGATTTCTCAGGCCGGACCTGGTATGCCGATGAGGCGGAGGGCTGGCGCGATATGCCGATCGGCTATGATGAGGCGACGCTGGATGTGTTCGATCCCTATCGGACCCTGATCTGGCCGGATGCCAATTCTACGCTGCTGCCGGAGGCGGATGGTGTTACGGTGGTGCCTCTTCCCTCCATTGAAAACCAAGCTGTCCAAGTGCCTCGCATCATCCCGGAGGGGTTCCGGGGGATGCCGGAATTCAGTCCGAGGTGGTATCAGCATTTTCCAATCCATGAAGTGTTAGTCGAACCGCTCTACTTGCCGATGGTGAGTGTCTATGGGCCCAATGCCTATCGGGCGATCGAACCGGGACAGATCGAGACCGGCTTTGCCAGTGTCAGCTTCCGTCCCGATGGCGTCGCGCCGGCTCATTATCGCTACCATCCGAGCGGTGCTTTGAGGCGTCATGACGGGGCGTCGGATAAGGCTTACCGGTTGGAGGGCTATTTTGTGCCGGTGGCCAATGATGCGGCCGAGCGCTTCATGCTCGATATCGGTCTGCAGCCGGTGGCGACCGATGCCAAGGGCTTGCCGGTGACGGATCGTCCGCTGGGAGAGCGGCGCTATGAGTCGGTCGTGGCCGAGCGTGATCCCGAGCTCTACCGCATCCTCTATGGCGACGGATTGGAGCTTGAGAAGGTGATCGCCGCCAAGCACTATCTGGCCGGTAACTACACCTATGATCTGGCGGTGACGCATGTGCCGAGAAATCGGGAGTTTGTCGATTGGTTTCTTGAAAATAAGGTCGGCTACTGCGTCCACTACGGCTCGGTCTTGGCGCTTCTTCTGGAGGATGTCGGGATCGCCTCGCGCTATGTCGAGGGCTTCGTCTCGGGTGAGGTGGCCGGTGATGATTCCCAGGTCTATCGGCGCACCGTGACGACCGATCAAGCACATGCCTGGACGGAGGTGTACCTGAGCGGTCTGGGCTGGTATCCGTTTGATGCCACCCCGGCGGGGGAGATCGATCAGCTAAATGACGTGGCGGCTGAGCCGCTGATCCCGCAGGATGAATATCAGGTGGAGGATGATATCCCGCCCGAGCGAGAGCTTGAGGACATCGAAGCGCCACCGCGGCCGGAGCCTTTGGACGAGGGTGGGCCGATCGAGGCGCCGGATGATGAACCGATCGAGACTTCGCCGCTTGACATTCCCTGGCGATGGGTAATGGTAGGCATAGGCGGGTTGTACTTTGTCTGGCGGCACTGGGTCTGGAAGACTCGTCATCATCTGGGCTGGATCCGGTGGCGCTACCGGGGACGAGAGGATATCATGGTCAAGCGGATCTTCCGCGACATCCAGGAGCTTCACCGGCTGGGCGGCTACAGTCTGCCCTCGACCTGGGGCTCGAAGCAGCGCTTTGATGATGTGCTTGAAAACTCTCCGGCGCTCGATTATGATAATGCCGGCTACGCTGAGCAGGCGATCGAGGAGGTCTATTATGCCGAGCGGATCCCGACGGAGCGTCAGCTGGCGGGACTGTTCAGCTATCACGAAAAGCTGGAGCTGCGGGTCCGAAATAAGCTGTCATGGTATGAGTGGTGGCTTCGGCGTTATGTCTGGTCTTCACGACATCCGCTGTGATTTGTCAACAAGACGTTACACAAGGCTGAAGATATTGGTTTGTTGCATTATTTAAATCAATATCGCCTTCGGAACGACTGACAGGTGGTAGGTCCTTGTGTTATAATTAATTATGGTTGGAGACTGGGGATTTTTGGGAATTTTTCAACATTTTGACCAAGAAAAGAGTGACGAATGAAGCCGATCGAACGGATCGTGACCAATAATCCGGCCGTCATGGAGACGTACCGGGAACAATATAGGATCGATCGTGTCAGCGGCAGTTATCAGGATGTCCTCATCCGGGTGAGAGACCTGGTCCACGGCGGCGCCGTCATTTTGACGCATCCGTTGTCGGGCTCGGTCAAGCCGAATGAGACACCCTATAAATCGATCGCTCTGGCGAAGGGGTCCGGGCTCGATCCAGACTCACTGGCCTTGATCGAGAATGCCATCGTCGTGGTGCGAAATCTGCAAAAAGAAGACATCCGACGGATGCATGACCCGCGCTTTGAACCCGATTTTCAAACGATCGACCTGACACTGCTGCGCAGTGCAATACATGACAAGGAGTAACTATGGAAAGAATCTATGATGTGATCATCATCGGGGCCGGCCCGGCCGGTCTGGCGGCCGCCTTGTATGCCGGACGCTCTAAGCTGGATACGCTCCTGCTGGAAAAAGCCAAGGCCGGCGGACAGATCGCCACCACCCATGATGTCGAGAACTATCCCGGTGCGATCGAAGATACGACCGGACCGCGACTGGTCGCTCGGATGGTCGAACAGGCCAAACACTTTGGGGTCGATATCGTCTATGACGATGTCAAGGAAGTCAGCCTCGAGGGCGATCTCAAGCAGATCGTGGGGCATAAAAACAGCTATCAAGGCAAGACCGTCATCATCGCGACCGGGGCTCAGCCGAGAAAGCTTGGCTTCCCGGGCGAAGCGGAGCTGACCGGAAAAGGCATCAGCTACTGCGCCACCTGCGACGCCGCCTTCTTTGAAGACCTGCCGGTCTAT
>DUPT01000036.1 GCA_012838225.1 Tissierellia bacterium | reverse complement strand
TCACAGGGAAAAGACACCACCATCGGTCACTGGGAACTGGCCGGACTGCAGATCGATCGACCGCTGCCGACCTATCCCGAGGGCTTTCCGATCGAGGTGATGGATGCCTTTCATGAGGCGATCGGGGGAGAGTCACTGGTCAATAAGCCCTACTCCGGCACCGAGATCATAGCCGAGTACGGTGAAGAGCATATGAGAACGGGCAAGCCGATCGTCTATACCTCGAATGATTCGGTCTTTCAGATCGCAGCCCATGAAGAGATCATCCCGATCAAAAAACTCTATGAAATGTCACAACAGGCCCGGGCGATCCTAAAGGATGAGCATGCGGTGGCCCGAGTGATCGCGAGGCCGTTTGTCGGAGAGCCGGGCAACTTTACCCGAACCGCCAATCGGAAAGATTTCTCGCTCGATCCGTTTGAGGAGACCATCCTCGATCAGCTAAAAGCCGCCGGCTATGATGTCATCTCGGTCGGCAAGATCGAAGACATCTATAACGGCCACGGCATCACCGCCGGCAATCATATCGACTCCAATCTCGATGGCATTCTCCAAACCATCGAGCTGATGAAGCAGCCCTTCGAGGGATTGTTGTTCACCAATCTGGTCGATTTCGATGCCAAGTACGGCCATCGCCGAAACCCGGCGGGCTATGCTGCCGCCTTAAAGGAGTTTGATGATCATCTGCCTCAGATCATCGATGCCATGGAAATGGAGGATATCCTCATCCTGACAGCCGATCACGGCAATGATCCGACCTTTCAGGGGACCGATCACACCCGAGAAGCCGTACCGATCCTGATCTACGGCAAGCAGCGACCGGCTAAGGAGCTGGGAGATCATCACGGCTTCTACGCCTTAGCCGCCACCTTGGCCGACTATTTTGTCGTCAAAGGGACCGGCCGAGGAGAATCGCTCCTATGAGAATGTATGATATCATCCTGGCCAAACGCCAAGGTAAGGAGCTGACAAACGAAGAAATCGACTTCTTTATCAAAGGCTATACCGAGGGCACGATCCCGGATTACCAAGCCTCAGCCCTGTTGATGGCGATCTTTTTAAAGGATATGACTGAGCGTGAGATCGTCGAAATGACCCGGGCGATGATGGATTCCGGGGATAAGATCGACCTGTCGGCGATCGAGGGCTTTAAAGCCGATAAACACTCCACCGGCGGCGTGGGCGATAAGACATCGCTGGTGATCGCGCCCCTGGTCGCTTCCTTTGGCGTCCCGATGGCCAAGATGAGCGGACGAGGTCTCGGTCATACCGGAGGCACCGTCGATAAGCTGGAGTCTATCCCGGGCTTTAGCACCGAGCTATCGAAGGAGGACTTTTTTCATCAGGTGGCACAGATCGGTCTGAGCATCATCTCCCAGACGACCAATATCGCTCCGGCCGATAAGAAGCTCTATGCGCTACGCGATGTCACCGCCACGATCGACCACCCGGCCATGATCGCATCCTCGATCATGAGTAAAAAGCTGGCCGCCGGAAGCGATGGCATCATGCTCGATGTCAAGGTGGGGGATGGCGCTTTTCTAAAGACACTTGACGAGGCCAAGCAGGTGGCTAAGCTCATGGTCATGATCGGGGAGGGAATGAATAAGCCCACCCGAGCCATCCTCACCAATATGGACCAACCCTTAGGCTTTACGGTCGGCAATTCACTCGAGGTCGAAGAGGCCCGGGCCACCCTTAAAGGACAGGGGCCAAAGGATCTGAGTGAGCTTTGTCTGGAGCTCAGTGCCGGGATCCTGGTCATGGCCCAAAAGTTCACCGATCCCGTCACTGCCTACCAGGCACTGAGAGACAAGATCACTAGCGGCCAAGCGCTACAGAAATTTGATGAATGGATCAAAGCGCAAGGCGGCACCGGCTATGAATTTAAAGCCCCACTGTTCTCTCAGGATGTTATACTGAATAAAGAGGGCTATATCTCACGCATCCAGGCGCAAGCCATCGGAGAGATCGCTTCTCTCTTAGGTGCCGGACGCTTGACGATGGAGGATAGCATCGATCCTTCCGCCGGGATTCGCCTGTATAAAAAGGTAGGTGATCCGGCCGGCGGTCGAATCGCGACCCTCTACACCGATAACGAACAGGTATTGGTAGAAGCCGAAACGAGACTGCTGGAAGCCTTTGAGGTCACACCACAAGCCCCCCGGCAGCTGCCGCTGATCTATGGCTTTGTCCATCAGGCCGACGAAGACATTGTCTTTGAACGATATGAAAAAGGAGAAAAATCATGACGCAAACCGAACTGAAACTGCTCAAGAAAGCTATCCTGAACGAGGTCGAAGGCTACGAGTTCTACAAGCTGGCAGCCCAAGGCACCACCAATCAAGAAACGGCCGATACCTTTATGTTGCTGGCTCGAGAGGAAGAAAAGCATGTCGAATGGCTTCAGGGTCTGCTGGGAGAGCTGAGCGATGATCAAAATGTCGCCTTCGAGATGGCCAGCATCGATATGCCGCCATCCCCTGAGATCTTCCGCTGGGACAAGATCCAAGAAGAAGACGCCCACCGGGCACTGACCGTATTCAGTATCGGGATGCAGATGGAGGAGGCGTCGGCTAAATTCTATGAAGCCGGTGAAAAAGAAGCCGAGAATGACAAGGTTAAAAAGCTCTTCAACATCCTTGCTAAATGGGAATGGGCTCACTATAACCAGTTCCTGCGTGAATATGAGATCCTGATGGACATGTATTGGAGTGAGCAAGGCTACGCCCCGTTCTAACATATCATTCAAAAAGCTCGGGATATTGGCCTGAGCTTTTATAAAGAACCAAAATTTCTAAAAGCCGGTAACTGCAATTAGTTACCGGCTTTTACCATGTCATGATTCATAAAGTCAGGCAGTGAAACAGCTGATAGTTCTTATTTCTAGTCTCTCATTCAAAGTCTTGTCTGTTCTTTGTGCTTTGTCGGTAAGTGGCATCGACATGATGGCTATTAAGTCATTTGTTTTTGTAATCCATTTGGTTGTCTCTAGCGATCTCATTGAAAAGTCATTGGAATTCTACAAAAGACTCTGGCTGGTGCAAGTGACTAAATGGGATGTATCCGGCATACGTCACGGTATAGACGTAGAGCCTAGGATGATATGTCTGAGACACCTTCGAAATCTGTCCCTGAAATACCGAGTTATTAACGATTCGGAAAGTTATAATTTTCTCAGGAATTGGATCCCATTGATTAAAGGGGCGGACTTCCTCTACATACCTGCTAGGTGCCGTTGGTTTTTGATCTGTGCCGGCAGAACTGTTGATTGGAGAGCTAAGTGTTAGTACACACAATGCCAATAGAACAAGAAATACTTTATTCATTAAACTCCTCTAAGTTGTTTGATTAAACAAAGTCTCGCTTGGCAAGTAAACGAATAGTCGTCAGCCGGTAGAATATGAGACTCCAGATCCCAAGAACCAACCGACTCGGAATAACTGCCAATATGCCAGACCCCGTCTTTGCCATCAGTTCCCCAATAATAATGCCGACCGCATCCAAATGACCTGGTTTGAGGCATACGCAACTCCTTTCGTAAATTAATCTTAAAAGATTCTGACGCTGCCTATATCTCACGACTCTCTTTTCGATCGATTGGGGCTGTTTGATCAATCGACCGACTCATATGCTATAATTGTGACATGAACCTGCTGATAGATATCGAGGGCTTTCACGGCCCGTTTGAGCTATTGTTCGAGCTGATCGAAAAGGATCAGATCGACATCTACAATATACCGATCCATCAGATCACGACCGACTTTATTGCCGCCATGGATGAGCGGGACATCCCGCCCGAACAGATTGCAGACTTTATTTTGTTTGCGTCTATTTTGCTTGAGATCAAGAGTCAGATGCTCCTACCGGATGCCTCACTCGAA
Organism: Tissierellia bacterium; assembly: GCA_012838225.1. Classification (GTDB taxonomy): domain Bacteria; phylum Bacillota; class Clostridia; order Peptostreptococcales; family Acidaminobacteraceae; genus DUPT01. The sequence continues at coordinate 27,703 of DUPT01000036.1, read as the reverse complement.
CCGATCACGCTCGAGGATGAAGCCGACCCACGCCATCAACTGCTGCTGCGATTGCTTGAATACCGCAAGGTGCGAGAGGTCGACGCTTTTCTGACAAGGCGAGAACAGCGCTACCTCTACCATGTCTTTAATGATGAGTCCTTGATCGGTCTGCCCGAGATCGAAGAATCAGAGCTCCAGATCGACGCCGAGCTATTGACCAATGCTTTTCGCCGCTTTTTAGAAAAACTCGATCGCTTCCAAGATACCGGCCAGCCCTTCTTTAAAGGACTGCGCCGGGAAAACTATTCTGTGACAGCCTATCGTAAGAAGATCGTTGGACTGTTAGAGCAGGGCGCGGTCCGGTTTGAGGATCTGTTTGATCGCCTGGCGCCTCGAGGCGAGTGGATCGCCACCTTTTTAGCGCTACTCAAGCTCCAGCAGGACCAGATCATCCAGTTGCAGCAACAATCCACCTTCTCGCCCTTAGAGATCAGAAAGAGACCTTCATGATAGAGATCGTTCGACAACTCGAGGTGCTACTGTTTATCACCCGAGAACCGCTCAAGAAAAAACGAATTCAGACCCTGCTTGACATTGATGGAAAGACGGCCCAAAATGCCATCGAAATCCTGAGAAAAGAGTATCGCCAAGACGGCAAGGGCATCACCGTGAAAGAGTTCGGCGATGAGGTTCAATTATCGACCAATGACCTCTACGCTGATCTGGTGATCGAAGCCCTATCACTGAGTGATGACAAGGGCCTGGGCAATGCCACCCTCGAAGTCCTCTCGATCATCGCTTATCAGCAACCGATCACCAAGGTGCAGATCGATCATCTACGTGGGGTCAACAGCGACTATTCGATCCGCCTGTTGGCCGATAAGGATCTGATCGAATCCGTATCGCATCTCGATACCATCGGCTCGCCCAAACTCTATACAACGACCAATAAATTCCTGCGAACTTTCAATCTGGAGACCTTAAACGATTTACCTGAAGTGGAGGAGCTACGATGAGACTGCAGAAATATCTGGCACAGGCCGGTGTTGCCTCGCGGCGAAAAGCCGAGGAGCTGATCGCAGCCGGTGAGATCAAGATCAATGGCCGGGTCCACCAAGAAATGGGCTATATCGTAAAACCGAATGACCGAGTGACCTACCAGGGTAAGGTGGTGGAGCCGATCAAACGAAGCGAGCACGAATACTGGGCCTTCTTTAAGCCCGGCGGCATCGTGTCGACTGTATCCGATCCGGAGGGCCGAAAGACCATCATGGCCTTTTATAAGGGCGATCAGCGCGTCTATCCGGTCGGGCGGCTCGACTATGATTCGGAAGGACTGATGATCCTGACGACCGATGGCGATTATGCCCATCAAATGATGCATCCTAAATTCGAAAAGAAAAAGGTCTACCTGGCACTGCTCAGCCGGGATCTGACGGATCGAGAAACGTCACAGCTTCGCCGAGGGGTGATGATCGATGACTATAAAACACGCCCGATCGGCCTGACCAAGCTCGTTGAGGGCCTGTATCAGGTCGAACTGAAGGAAGGCCGCAATCGTCAAATCCGGAAGATGATGGAAACGATCGATGTCGAGGTCGAACGGCTGCGCCGCATCCGCTTTGGGAAGGTCCAGCTGGGCAATTTAAAGCCCGGTCAGATGAGACCTCTGACCAAGGATGAATTGCGATGATCTACCTCAAACGTTTGATCGAGGACAGCTTTCAGTTTGAGGGAAAGCAATTGAAACGACGATTTCCCCAAGAATACCTGTTGGCCTTGGATGAGGACGAAGCAACCGTCATCGGCTATGCCAAGCTCGATCTGTTAGCCAACAAACTGCTCTGCTTGGTCGGTCCGGTGGAGCTTCAGCCGGAGCTTCGAAAATACGTCATCTGGCTGTTCGAAGAGATGGGGGAGAGTGTCATGGTCGATGAATCAAGGGGTCTGCCGGTCAGAGTCGATTTGAGAGAAGTTCGATGACACCGCTACACGGCGCCCTAGCGATCAGTAAACGGTTTCTTGAACCGGTCTCGGTGGCAGTCGATGCCACCTGCGGCAATGGTCACGATACCTTCAGCCTGGCTCAACTGGCCGATCGGGTCTATGCCTTTGATATCCAGGAACCGGCCATCGCAGCGACCAGAGAAAAAGTGGCCGACTTCGAACACGTCTGCGTGATACGGGATAGCTTTGTCAGCTTTCGAGACTATGTGTCTGAACCGATCGATCTGATCGTCTTTAATCTGGGCTATCTGCCGGGTTCCGATAAGCAGGTCACGACAAGTGTCAGCGACCTGTCTTCGGGTCTGCAAGCTATGTTGGCGCAACTTTCACCCTCGGGACGGGTCGTCATTGTCGCATACCCCGGTCATCCGGCCGGCCAAGCCGAGTCTCAGTGGCTGAAAGAAACCCTCTCAAGGCTTGATCCTTCAAGCTTTCGCTCATTTCATCTTTATCATATGAACGGACCGAACGATCCGGCCGAATTGTATCTGATTGAACGCAATGCAAGATAAGTTTCACTGTCTTGCATTTATTTTTTATTATGAAATATTTCTTGCAAAATATGCTGGCTTTGATATACTGATAACAGAACAAAGGAGGCTGGAGTGAGTGACCAAAAACAGCTTACATTAAAGCGGGAGTGGTGCAAGGGTTGCGGCATCTGCGTCGCATTTTGCCCCACCAAGGTACTGATCATGGACACCGACTATAAGTGCACGATCGATAACATAGACGCTTGTATCAAGTGTGGTTTGTGCGAACTGCGTTGTCCTGATTACGCGATTTACTTAAAGGAGGCCGAGGATGGCAAATAAGATTGCATTGATGCAGGGCAATGAAGCATGTGTACAGGGTGCTTTATATGCCGGGTATCGTTTCTATGCCGGCTATCCCATCACGCCTTCGACCGAAATTGCCGAACTGAGTGCGCTCGAGCTGCCCAAGGTCGGCGGCAAGTTCATTCAGATGGAGGATGAGATCGGCGGGATCGCCGCCGCCATCGGTGCTTCGATCGCCGGAACCAAAGCCATGACGGCGACCAGCGGCCCCGGCTTTAGCTTGAAGCAAGAAAACATCGGCTATGCCGTGATGGCACAGATCCCACTGGTGATCGTCAATGTCATGCGCGGCGGACCCTCGACCGGACTACCCACCCAGAGCGCTCAAGCCGATATCATGCAGGCCAAATGGGGCTCACATGGGGATTATCCGATGATCGCTCTTTCACCCATCAGCGTACGAGAAACCTTCGATCTGACCGTTCGCGCCTTCAATCTGGCCGAAAAATACCGCACACCGGTCATGCTGATGACCGATGAGGTCATCGGCCATCTGAGAGAGCGGGTCGAAATCCCGGTGGAAGGGGAGCTGGAGGTATTCGACCGGATCACCGCCGAAGCCGGTAAGCTTCGCCGACGACCCTATGAAAAAGAACCGGGTGAGATCGTACCGGCCATGAGCGTATTTGGCGATGGCAATCGGACCCACACGACCGGACTGTTCTACAATGAGACCGGCTTTCCGTCCAACTCGACCGAAAACGCCAAGATAATGCTCGATCGCATCTTCTCCAAAATCTATGACCATGTCGATGATATCGTTCAGGTCGAAGAGTATGAGCTGGCTGATTGCGAGGTGGCTTTTGTCGCCTTCGGCTCGACCTCACGGGTCGTAAAAGCAGCCATCAAACAACTCCGAGCCGATGGTATCAAGGCCGGACTGCTACGAGCCATCACCATCTGGCCATCACCCGAAAAGCAGATCCGAGCGCTGGCCGAACAAGTCGATCACATCATCGTGGCCGAACAAAACGAAGGCCAATACGTCCGTGAAGTCCAACGCATCGTGGAGGGAAGAGCCAAGGTCTATCATATCGGCCGCGGCAACGGAGAGATCCTGACACCGCCGGAACTGATCGATCTCGTCAAGGAGGTCAAGCATGCAACCAAGTAAACTGGTCCAAAAATATTTCCGAGAAGCCAACCTGCCCACCATCTGGTGTCCGGGCTGCTCTCACGGCATCACGACCAAGGCCATCGCCCAAGCGATCGAAAACCTCGGTCTGGATAAAGACAATACCGTCATCGTCTCGGGCATCGGCTGCTCCTCACGAGCTCCCGGCTACATGGCCTTCAATACGGTCCATACGACCCACGGCCGGGCGATCGCCTTTGCTACCGGGATCAAGCTCTCAAAGCCTGAATTGAACGTCATCGTCATCACCGGCGACGGCGATGCTTCGGCTATCGGGGGCAATCACTTGATCCACGCCGCCCGACGAAACATCGATATCACGGTGGTGGTGTTCAATAACAATATCTACGGCATGACCGGCGGTCAGTATTCACCGACCACCCCGACCGGTGCCTTCGGTACGACGGCCCCCTATGGCAATGTCGACCAGCCGTTTGATATCCTCAAGCTGGCTGAGGGCGCCGGGGCGACCTATACCGCCCGCGGGACGGCCTATCACACCAAGCAACTGATCTCTTATATCACCAAAGCGATCGACCACAAAGGCTTTAGCATCGTCGATGCCATCAGCGTCTGTCCGACCTACTACGGCCGGCGCAATCAAGCCGGTACGGGCGTGCAGATGATGGTCTGGCTCAAGGACAATTTCGTTGAAAAAACCGTCTACGATAAGCTGCCCGAGGACAAGCGAGCCGGTAAGTTCACCTATGGTGAATTCCACCAGGAAGATCGTCCCGAGTATACGGCGGAGTATCAAAAGCTGATCGAACATGTGCGAGGTGAGCAATGAAACATATTGAATTTCGCTTGACCGGTTCCGGCGGCCAAGGTGTCTTGATGCTGGGTGTCATCCTGGCAGAAGCCGCTATCAACAAAGGCTACAATGCCATCCAGTCACAAAGCTACGGCCCGGAAGCCCGAGGCGGTGCCAGTCGTTGTGAGGTCATCATCAGCGGTCAGGACATCGACTTTCCGGAGGTCCAACAACCCGATGTGCTCTTGGCACTGACTCAGCTGGCGGCAGATAAGTATGCTCGTGATCTAAAAGCCGATGCCATCGTCATCATCGATGATTCGATCGAGCTGAGCCATGATCCGGGAACAAAGAATATCTATCGACTGCCGATCCTCGTCACTGCCCGCGATGTCGTTCGTAAAGAACTGACGGCCAATATCGTGTCGCTGGCGGCGATCAATCAGATCCTGGGGCTGTTTGATCAGGCCGAGCTGTTGGAAGCGATCCTGCACCGAGTACCCAAGGGAACCGAGATCCTGAACCAACGAGCGGTCGATGCCGGCATCGAGCTGGTGCAAAACCATGCCGGCTAAAAAAGCCACCGTGTTCGAATCGATCGATGCCAACTACGCCTCGCTCAGTAAGACCCAGCGCCGGATCGCCGATTTCTTAAGAAAAAACTATGACCAGGCGGTTTTTATGACCGCCGGCAAGCTGGCTGAGAAGCTCGCCACCAGTGAGAGCACGGTGGTGCGCTTCGCTACCGCCATCGGCTATAACGGCTATCCGCACCTGCAGCAGAACCTACGCGACTCGATCAAAACGATCCTAACGACCCGCCAAAAGATTGCGACGCAGCTGGAGCCCGAGAGCTTCGAGGGCAGTCTGAGGCTATCGTTTCTGCGTGATATCAGTGATGTCCGAACGACCTTCGAGCACCTCGATATGTCGATGATCCATGATATTGCCCACGGTATCCGCCAAGCCAATCATGTCTATCTCTTAGGCATGAGAAGCTCAAAAGTATTGGTCGATTATCTCGACTTCTACCTAAGCTTCCTGCATGAGAACGTGATTCCGTTTCATCATGGGGTGGCCGATCATTTCGATCAGATCATCAATTTGGAGCCGGGCGATGTCGTGATCGTCGTGTCGTTTCCGCGCTATGCGGCCATTACGATCGATCTGGCGCAGATCATCCAAGCCCAAGGCAATCCCATCTATGCCATCACCGACTCACCCGAGGCACCGATCAATCAATACGCCGACAAGTCGATCTATGCGACCTATTCGATCGATAGCTTCATCGACTCGCATGTCGCACCAATGGCTCTGATCAATGCCCTGATCACAGCAGTAGCCTATGACAACCTGGAGGCGGCTGATCAGAAGTTCAAGCGGCTCGAGGAAATCTGGCTTAAACACGGGGTATATATCTAGCATTTTTTAACGACAGTTCTTATCGACTGGTAAATGTCATCTGATCAGCTAAGATCATTGATCATTATGCCAGTCGATATCTTTTTATCAGGCTAGTTTTTATCGACGCCTCCAATAAAGTGTCTCCTCGGACAAACTATTTTTCAGAATCATTTTAGACCTTTAGCTCACAGGGGAAGCTCTTCATAAGGCTTTCCTAGTCGAGTCGGCGTGGGGGCCAAGTTTGTCATGGAATAAACTTTGAGGAACTTTGAGAACTATCCCTTGGCCGCCTGTTTTAAAGCGCTCAACAGTCTGCTCGATCGACTGTTTGTTTTACTTCTATTCGACAGGTGTTGTTCACTGAATCACCGTGGACTTGATTTAAAAAAAACATCTTTCCCATCAAACCGACGATTTGCAACCCAGCGAGACGATTAACAACTACAAGGTTTTATCAACTGAATTGCCGGAGATGGAAAAAGATCAGGTGTTACCCGTGATCGAGGCCTCCGGCAGCCCATATAATTATCAGGTCGTCAAATCTGTCCTTACGCACGAGCAAGATCTGACTGTCTATTACGCCGACTCCAAAAAGCTGTTGTATGGTTCAACTGCTTTTGAGTCTTTTCATCCACATGTCCTGGCAATCTACGAATACGATTTTTCTTCAGATTCTACGAGACAATTATATGCTTTTTCTCCGGCTGCCGAACGCTTTAGCGTATCATCTGTTTTCCGGCACGCCGATGATTATTATATCGCTTGGTTTGATCAGCGAACGGACGAGCAGGGCTATTTTACCTATTACTTCACGCGGCTAAAGGAAAATAAGCTCGAACATATTGTTGAAATGAAGGCCAAGCTTGTTTGGCAACTGCCATCGCGTTTTTATGTAGAGAGCAATATGGCTAGCTCCCTGTACCAGATTGACGAACAAAGTGAGGTAAAACGCTTAGTTATCAATCTTGAGACGGATGATTATCATTCCGAATCGGTGGAGCAGCTACAAGTCGAAGGACTCTATATCAGTACTAAGGATCAACAGACCGAACAGGCTCACTTATTTCAAAGTAATCTGGGGAAGAAAATATTTGTCCATTATGTGGTCGATGATAAGGTCTTCATTATACCTGGAGATCATAACAATTTATACGGATTGTTAGGCAACAAGCTGTTGGTTGGTGATAACAATACCAAGCGAATCAATGTCTATGATGCCCAATTGAAGCCGGTTGGCTCTTTTCGAGTACCGGGCAAGATGTACCTGTTAAACAGTCTGAGTGAATCGATTACATTCTATCAAATGGACAATTCAATGAATTATCTAGGGTACATTAAAGAAGATGACAACGGCATTTCACTGGTGTCAATTCCTGCACCAGTATATAAGGGTCCTTTGGTGTCGCGTGATGGATTTAGCATCGCTTATTCCTTTCTCGAAGATCCCTATCGTTACGAAAAGCATCCGGAGGATGACGGCGTTCATCAATTGATTCATGTCTACTTTGTCAATTGGAACGAGCAAGACTAGGGGAATCGTTTGATCGGCTCTTACAGCATCTAACCGGACTCTGGTCCGGTTTTTTCGGGCAATAATTGGTTGAAAATGGGTATCTCGAAGCGAGAAAAACAGTCGATATGATACAATATGAAAGGTTAGACCTAACTTTTTGATCGAGGTATTATGAAAATAGCAATTGATGGACCGGCCGGCTCGGGTAAGAGCACGGTCGCCAAACGCTTAGCTCACGAGCTGGGCTATCAGTATATCGATACCGGGGCGATGTATCGCGCCCTGACGGCCTATTTCTTAGATAAGGCTATCACGGAGGAGTCGGCCATGACGACTCACTTAAGCGACATGCGGCTGGCGATCATCCCCGGCGGCATCAATCTCAATGGCCGTGAGCTGACCCATCAGCTTCGGACCGAACGGATCGATGAACATGTGTCGTATTATTCGAGCCTGAAGTCGCTTCGCGACTGGGCGGTGGCTCGTCAGCGTGAGATCGGCCGGCGAATGGATGTGGTGATGGATGGGCGAGACATCGGAACGGTCGTCTATCCCGATGCCGAGTTGAAGTTCTATCTAGAGGCTGATCCGAAGGAGCGGGCCAAGCGGCGAGCTCTAGAGCGAGGCGAAATGGACCACCTACCAGAGATCCTGCTCGATATCCTGCGGCGAGATCAGCTCGATTCCTCACGAACCCATTCACCGCTTAAACAGGCTGAAGGAGCGATCGTGATCGATACGACCGATCTGTCGATCGAGCAGGTGGTGGAAGTGATGAAAGACCACTGGCATGAAACGGTTTCTCCGACATCTCTTTAGAGGTCTGTTCTTCATCCTCTACCGGGTGAAGCCTCGAGGCTTTGAGAACTTTCCTGCGACGCCTCATATCATTGCGCCCAATCACTGCTATGAATTGGATGCCCCGCTGCTGGTGGCCTTCTTGCCGATGGATTTTTCAGCCATGGGCAAGGCGTCTATGGCCCGCAGCCGCCTCTTTGGGCCGATCTTTCGCCGCTTCCACGGGATCCCGGTCGAGCGCGACGGAACGGATCTTTTGGCCATTCGTCAAGCCGTCGAGACACTAAAGACCTATCCGCTGGTGATTTTTCCCGAGGGGACGACGACTGACGGGCGGGGGAGACTGCCGGCCAAGGCCGGCTTGGCTCTGATCGCCAAACAAGCCGATGTAGCGATCGTTCCGGTGACGATAAAAACCGATTATCGTTTGTTTTCCCGGATCGACCTGATCGTGCATGAGCCGGTCCGGGTGAGCGACTTTTCGTTTGAGCGCTACTCATCCGAAGCCTACCGCCGGATCGGTGAACAGATCCTGGATATCATCTACCAACCTTTCGAGGGAGAACACGCATGAAACGCTTTGTCCGAATCATCATCGATGCCTTCTTTCGCATCTTCTACCAGTTGGAAGTCCGAGGCCTCGAGACCTTGACTCAAGAGCCGGTCATCTTGGCTCCCAATCACAATCATCTGCTGGACCCGCTGCTTTTGGCGGCCATCTATCGACCGGATCTGACGGCCGTAGCCAAAAAAGAGCTGTCTGATATCGGTTGGATCCGCTGGATCTTTGGACCGCTCGATGTCATCTCGATCGACCGCGAGGGAAGAGACCTTAAATCGATCCGCCAATCCGTCGAGATCCTCGATCGGATGAGTCTGATCGTGTTCCCGGAGGGTACGAGAAACGACTCTCAGACGACGCCTCTGCCGGGTAAGCCGGGAGTTCCGCTGATGGCCCGTCAAGCAAAGGTAGCCATCGTGCCGGTCGTGCTCCACGGCAACTACCGCCCCTTCTCTAAGCTGATCGTTGAGTTCATGCCGGGGCTGACGGTCGAGAGCTTCGGCTATCGGCGCCTCAACTCCGAGAGCTATCAGGCGATCGCCGACGAGATATTGAACCGAATCTATCAGCGTAAAGGAGAACTGATCGATGAAAATCATCATCGCTGATCCCAGCGGCTTTTGCTTTGGGGTCTCCCGAGCGATCGAACTGGCCGAACAGGCCGCCCGGGAGCACGGCGCCGTCCAGACCTTGGGAAAAATCATCCACAACAGTGACGAGGTGGGCCGCCTAGAACAGCAAGGGGTGCACTATCGTTTAGACGCCTCGGAGCTTGATGAGTCTCCGGTCATCATCCGCTCGCACGGCGAGACCAAGCGGGTCGTCGAAGGCTTGAAGCAGACGCTGCCGGTGGTGATCGATGCCACCTGTCCGTTCGTCCATAAGCTCCATCATGAGGTCGAAAAGTATTCGGCCGATCACCGGGTGATCCTGCTGGGGAATAAGGACCACCCTGAGATCATCGGAGCTGTCGGCTGGTCACGCCAAGACGTCTCGGTCGTCAGTGATCTATCAGAGCTAATGGCCCTGGACTTAAACGATGAGCCGACGGTACTGCTGGCTCAGACGACGCTGAGAGAGGACTTTTTTGCCGAGGCCGAAGCCTATCTAAAAAGCCGAGTGTCTCAGTTGGTGGTTGAAAACACCATTTGCTCCGCTACCAAGAATCGACAACAGGCAGCGGTCGAGCTGGCCAAACAGGTGGATGCCATGATCGTTTTAGGCGGTAAGGAATCCTCCAATACCAAAAAATTGGTCGAGCTGTGTCAAATGTATAATTCCGAGACGTTTTCCTTCGAAAACAGTACAGAAATAAATGTGGAAGAATTCAAAAAGTATGATATTATAGGGATAAGTGCAGGTGCCTCAACACCGCGTTGGATTATTGACTCCGTGGTTGAGACACTAGAGAGAAAGGCAGGAGTTACTAAACACATGGATAATTCTTTAATGAAGAACTTAATGGAGCAATCTTCCTTTATCGTACCGAAAAAGAACGAGGTACTAAAAGGCAAGGTCGTCATGGTCAAAGACGACGCGGTCGTGGTAAACATTGGCTATAAGGCCGATGGTATCCTACCGGCCAACGAAATCTCAAATCCGGAAAACAAGCCGCTCGAGGAGCTGTTTCCGATCGATGAAGAGATCGAAGTTCTGGTGCTGAAGCGCGAGGACGCTGAGGGAGAAGTTCTCCTCTCAAGCAAACGACTACGCTCACGTAAAGACTGGGAGGTTCTCGAGGAGAAATTCAATAACCAAGAGACCATCACCGTCAAAGTGACCGAAGTAGTCAAGGGCGGGCTATCAGCATTTTATAATGATATCCGTGCCTTTATCCCGGCCAGTCATGTCGATACTGGCTTTGTGCGCGATCTGTCGCAGTTTGTGGGTCAGGAGATCGAGGTCGGTTTCCTTGATTTCGACCGTCGTAAAAACCAAATCGTGCTGACTCGTAAAGAAGTCCTGGAAAAGGATCTGGCCGGTGAGCTGGCTGAATTCTGGGAAGATATCGAGATCGGCCAAGTCGTTACCGGTACCGTTCGCCGTTTCACCAACTACGGTGCCTTCGTCGAGCTGGGACCGACCGATGGTTTGTTGCATGTTTCTGAGATCCAATGGGGCAAGGTCAATAAACCGTCTGATGTATTGAAGGTCAATCAGGAGCTTGATTTCAAGGTGATCGATTTCAATCGCGATGAGAACAAGATCTCTCTGAGCCGTAAGCAGCTCGTACCCGATCCGTGGGCGGTCATCGATGACAACTACCACGTCGGCGAGCGCTATGATGGCAAGGTCGTCTCATTGACAGACTTTGGTGCCTTTATCGAACTCGAGCCCGGTCTTGAGGGTCTGATCCATGTTTCACAGATCTCGGAGGATCGTGTCGAGGTGCCGGGTGATGTCCTCAATGTCGGCGAGGAAGTCGTCGTCAAGATCTTGGACATCGATAAGGATGAGCGTCGCATCAAGCTCAGTATGAAAGAACTCTAAGAACCGGTGATCCGGTTCTTTTTGTTTGGGTCCCACCGATCGAGGCGGTTATTGAATCCCGCCTTTTTTTGGTATAATAAAGTCTAATGATAAACTCCGGTCTGAGAGGTTTGATCGGTAGAAGCTTCGGCTTTTTTAAGGCCGACCGGCCGTCTCATCTTGTTTAAAACGATCCATAGAATAGATAAGGACATTCATGAAATCAATCACCCATCACCACAATCAAGCCCTCCGGGAGGTCTATCAGGCCATCCGGGGGAAAAAACTCCAGTACCATATCTCGACCTTTGGCTGTCAAATGAATGACCATGACTCAGAGAAGATGGCGGGTCTGCTTGAGACCATGGGCTATACGTATACCGCCGACGAGACGGCGGCTGATCTTATTTTGTTCAACACCTGTGCCGTGCGAGAAAATGCCGAGCTGCGGGTGTTTGGTAATATCGGACGGATGAAGCCGCTAAAGGCTGCCAAGCCCGAACTGATCGTCGGGGTCTGCGGCTGTATGATGCAGCAGGATCATATGAAGCACGCCATCAAGGACAAATACTCCTATGTCGATCTGGTGTTTGGCACCCACAATCTCAGTGCCTTGCCCGATTATGTCAGGCGGGTACTGCTTGAGAAGGAGCGGGTGGTCGAGATCATCGCTGACGGCTCGATCGTCGAGGGGCTGCCGGTGGTGAGAAATCTCGACGTCAAGGCCTTTGTCACCATCATGCAGGGCTGTGACAACTTCTGCAGCTACTGCATCGTGCCCTATACCAGAGGGCGAGAAAAGAGCCGGACGCCCGAGGCCATCCTTGAAGAGATCGAGGGCCTGGTCGAGCAAGGCATCAAGGAAGTGACGCTGCTGGGCCAAAATGTCAACAGCTATGGCAAGGGGCTGGTGCCGGCGATCGATTTTGCCGATCTGCTCCACCGGGTCAATGCCATCGAGGGGCTGGAGCGGATCCGGTTTATGACCTCACACCCGAAGGATCTGACCGATCGTTTGATCGAGGCCATGACCCTCGATAAAGTGATGCCGACTATCCACCTGCCGGCCCAGTCCGGCTCGGACAAAATCCTTCAGGCAATGAACCGAAAATACACCAAGGCCGATTATCTGGGTCTGGTCGATAAGCTGCGCCAAATGATCCCCGATATCGCCATCACCAGTGATCTGATCATCGGTTTTCCGGGTGAGACGGAGGAGGATGTCGACGATACCATCGATCTGATCAGACGAGTCGAGTTTGATGCCGCCTTCACCTTTATCTACAGCCCCAGAGTCGGCACCCCGGCCGCCGGACTCCCGGACGAGACGTCTGAGAGGACCAAGCACGAGCGGTTTGATAGGATGCTCGCGGTGTTGAACGAGATCGTCATCGCCAAGCATAAGGCTAGAGAGGGCCGGGTGTTTGAGGTATTGATCGAGGGGAAGCAGGAGCGGTCGGCCGCCTACCAAGGACGGACCAAGCAGGACTTTCTGGTCACCTTTTCAGCCAAACCCGAAGACATCGGTCAGCTGCGACCGGTCCGGATCACCAAGGCCCGTAAATTTTCCTTAGAAGGGGAGCTCGTGTGAAAAATCTTACCGACATCACTCCGATGATGCGTCAATACCTGGAAATCAAAGCCCAGCACCCGGATCATCTGTTGTTCTATCGGCTGGGTGATTTCTATGAGCTGTTCTTTGAGGATGCCAAGACGGCCGCCCGAGAGCTCGATCTGGTACTGACCTCACGCAATGCCGGCGGCGGCACCAAGGCCGATATGTGCGGCGTGCCGTATCACGCGGTGGCCGGCTATATCGGGTCCTTGATCGAAAAGGGCTATTCGATCGCCATCTGTGAACAGACGGAGGATCCCAAGCAGGCCAAGGGGCTCGTTCGGCGAGAGGTGACCAAGATCATCACGCCCGGCACCCTGACCGAGAGCGGCCTGCTCGATAGCACGAGCAATAACTACCTGCTTAGCTTGTATGATGGCCACGGCCAAGCCGCCATCTGCTTTGTCGATTTGTCGACCTTTGATATCCGGTTGCAGCACTTCGAGGGGGAGAAGGCACGCCAAGAGGCGCTTGAAGAGATCCACTCACTTCGCCCCTCCGAAGTCCTTTTGCCTGAGGCTGAGACACTCAAGCTGCCGTTTTTTATGACGAAGCTGCCCCAGAGGTACTTCGACACGGCCGACGCCCTCGGACTGTTTCATGAGTTTCTTCAGACCAGACTGCATACGACGGATTTGACTGAGTCGGCCCAGGCCAGCCTGGCAAGCCTGATGCGCTATATCCAGGAGACACAAAAGATCGGCCTCAACGCCCGCTTTGAGCTGAAGATCGAACAGCCCGATCGCTACCTGATGCTCGATCACGCCGCCATCACCAATCTCGAATTGTTTGAAACCCTGCGGACCAAGGAGCGAAAGGGGTCGTTGATCGGCGTCATCGATCAGACGGCCTCGGCCCTGGGTAAGCGGCAGTTAAGAGAATGGATCCGTCGACCGCTTCGCCAGCCCGAGCTGATCGAAGAGCGGCTCGATCGGGTCGACCAATTCGTTTCAGCCGATCACCTACGCGACGATATCCGTCAAGCCATCGCTCGCTTGGCTGATATCGAACGCATCATCGGCAAGCTCATCTATGGCTCGATCCAGCCCAAGGAGCTTCAGGCGCTGCGGGATTCATTGCAGCTGATCCCGGAGCTGAATGACAAGCTAGAGGTGATCGATTATCCCAGGATCGAGGAGTTTTGTGAGCTGACTGACCATCTCAGTCAGTTTCTGCGTGATGATTTGCCGGCGACGATGAAGGATGGTGGCTTTGTCCGACCGGCCTATCACCCGGAGCTGGCGGAATACGTCGATATCGTCGAGCATGGGAGCGATCGCTTATTGGCCATGGAGGCCAAGGAGCGAAGCGCTACCTCGATCAAGAATCTTCGGATCAAGTATAACCGGGTGTTTGGCTATTTTTTCGAGGTGACCAATTCCCAGCTCGATCTGGTGCCCGAGCACTATATCCGAAAGCAGACCCTCACCGGCAGTGAGCGCTATTTTACCGAGGAGCTAAAGGCGCTCGAGGATAAGATCCTCAATGCCAGAGAGCGTCAGATCGAGCTCGAAAAGGAGCTCTATCAAACGTTTGTCGGTGAGCTTTCGACCCGGGCCGATGCGATCTTGCAGGCGGCTAAGCATTTGGCTGAGCTCGATGTCCTAACCTCATTTGCCCAGCTGGCCAAGCAGGAGCGCTACGTCCGGCCTGAGATCAGTCTGAACTCTCAGCTCTTGATCGAGGATGGCCGCCATCCGGTGGTCGAGCAGGTGATCGGGACGGGACAGTTTGTGGTCAACGATCTGCTGATGGATGATGAGGACCGCTTCTTTATCATCACCGGCCCCAATATGGGCGGCAAGAGCACCTATCTCAGACAAGTGGCGCTGATCTGTCTGTTGGCCCATATGGGCTGCTTTGTCCCGGCCTCCAAAGCCGTCATCCCGCTGCTCGATCGCATCTTTACCCGAGTCGGTGCCAGTGACGATCTGGCCCAGGGCCAATCGACCTTTATGGTCGAGATGAGTGAGCTGGCGACGATCCTGAGTCAGGCGACGGATGCGTCGCTGGTCATCCTCGATGAGATCGGGCGGGGGACGAGTACGTATGATGGTCTGAGCATCGCCTGGAGTGTGGTGGAATATTTGACCAAGCGGATCCGACCCAAGACCCTCTTTGCCACTCACTATCATGAGCTGACCGAGATCGAACAATCGATCGAGGGGGTGAAGAACTTTCGGATCGCCGTTCGCCAGATCGGGGAGGATCTGATCCTGCTGCGAAAGATCGTGTCGGGTCGGGCACACCAGTCGTTTGGTATCCAGGCGGCTAAGCTGGCCGGCCTGCCCGAGGAGGTCCTTATCCGGGCGGATGAGATCCTGTCTCAGCTTGAGGCGACGGATATCGTTCGAGGCCGGCAGCCCGTAGCGCCAAGCCATGACATCATGAAGGAGATCCTCGATATCCCGGTCGATCAGATCACACCCTTAGAGGCGCTCAATCTACTCAACAGTTTGGTAAAGAAGGCCCAAGATGCGCATCATTCAAAAGCTTAGTCCCGCCATCGCCAATCAGATCGCAGCCGGTGAGGTCATTACCGAACCGGTGTCGGTCGTGAAAGAATTGGTAGAAAACAGTCTCGATGCCGGCTCGAGTGAGATCCTAGTCGAGATCCGAGCCGGTGGACTCAAGTCCATCCAGGTCGTTGATAATGGCCGCGGCATCTACCGTGAGGATGCGGAGCTGTTGTTTGAGCGCCATGCCACCTCGAAGCTGAGTACGGCCAGAGACCTCTACCGGATCGGTTCTTTGGGCTTTCGCGGAGAAGCCTTGGCCTCGATTGCCGCCATCGCCAAAGTCACCATCACCAGTCGAGCCCAGGGTGAGATGCAGGGCTTTCAGCTGATCCAATACGGCTCGAATCTGTTGCGTCATACCCGGATCGCCAAGGAGGTCGGGACCTCGGTCTTGGTCGAGGACCTGTTCTTCAACACCCCGGTGCGTGAGCAGTTTCTGGCCAAGTCCAGTCAGCTTGAGCGTCATGTGACGGAGTTTTTACGGGCGGTTGCACTGGGCCATCCGGCGATTCGCTTTCGCTATATCAGCGATGATAAGGTGGTGTTTGTCACCCACGGCGACGGTTCGCATGAAAAGGCGATCTACGATATCCTGGGGAAGGATGTCGCGCAGTCACTGATCCCGGTCGAGCTCGAGGGCGAGGCTTATCGCATCGATGGCTTTATCTCCAATCTGATCTACACCCGGAGCAATCGGTCGCTGCAGTACTTCTTTGTCAACGGTCGCTTGGTCGATAATCCGGAGCTTAAGGAGGTGATCGCCGGAGCCTATGAGGGCCTGCTGATGTCCCGACGTTTTCCGGTGACCCTGCTGTGGATCACGACCGATTACTCGCTGGTCGATGTCAATGTCCACCCTCGAAAGCTTGAGGTCCGTCTCTCGGAGAGCCTGCCGCTGAAGCGAGAGGTACCCGAGGGACTGCGGGCTGTTCTCCGTCAAAGGCCTCAGACGGCGAAGCTCAGTCCGCCGGCTAGAGCCGACTCTCCAAGCCCGGCCCTGATCGATTATAGCCAGATCTCCCTGACGCAGCTTCGCCAGGAGCAGGTGAGAGAGCGCGAGACGATCTCGCAGACGCTGACCGAGAAGCCGGCGGAAACGTTTGAGCTCTTTATCGAGGGACTGCGACCGATCGGGCAGTTCGATGGTACATTTTTGCTGTTTGAAAAGAATCACTCCCTGATCCTGATGGATCAGCACGCCGCCCATGAGAAGGTGTTGTTTGAAGACTTCCAGCGAGCGTTTGAGGACCAGGCCTTCGAATCACAAATGCTGTTGCTGCCGCTAAAGATCGACGTCCTGCCCGAGGAGATGAAGGCATTTGAAGCCGGCATCGGTGAGACCGAGTTTGGTTTTGATATCGAGATCTTTGGCGACAAGCAGCTGGTCGTTCGAGCTATCCCGCATATGTTCACTCAGCTTCAGGCCAGACATTTCCTGGAGGAGCTCTTAAGCCAACCCTCGTCACCGTCTCAGGCCCGACGAGACGAGCTGATCATGCGAAGCTGTAAGGCGGCCATCAAGGCCGATCATGCGGTCGAAGACATCGAGGCCGGTGCGCTGCTCGATCAGCTGAAGACATTGGCCGACCCCTTCACCTGTCCTCACGGACGACCGATATTCGTTGAGATCACCCGAAAAGAAATGGAGAAACGTTTTGAGCGCACCTGATGTCTGGGTCATTTTTGGACCGACCGGTTCGGGCAAGACCGAGCTGTCGCTTCGTCTGGCCGAGGCGATCGGCGGTGAGATCATCAATCTCGATTCGATGCAGATCTACCGAGAGATCGCCATCGGGACGGCCAAACCGACCCCGCAGGAGATGGCTCGGGTGCCGCATCATCTATTCGATATCGTCTCGGTCAGCCAGGATTTCACGGTGGCTGATTATCAGGCGCTGGCTCGTCGGGCGATCAATGATATCCGAAGCCGAGGCCACCAGCCCATCCTGGTCGGAGGGACCGGTCTGTATTTGAGTGCCCTCTACTATGACTTCGACTTTCGCGAGCCGACCGAGCGCTCACGCCAAGCCGAGATCACTCCGGAGACGCTTAAGGCCTGGGAGGGCAAGGTCGATCTGAACAATCCGAGGCGGCTGAACCGGGCCATTCTGACCGGCCGGGCTCACCAGCGATCGGAGCGGGTGAGAAGTGCGTTGGATTTTCTTATCGTTTGGCTCGACTGGCCGCGAGAAGAGCTTCATCGGCGGATCGAACAGCGGACCGATCAGATGATGGCCCAGGGGCTGTTGGAGGAGGTCCGCCACCTACGGGAAAATTTCTCGCTGACTGATACTTCATCGGCCGCAAAGGGTATAGGATATAAAGAGTTGACGGCTTTTCTCGATGGCCGGACCGACCTGGCTCAGGCGATTGAACGGATCAAGATCCATACCCGTCAATATGCCAAACGACAGATGACCTGGGTACGTCATCAGTATGAACAAGTACATCGGCTCGATGCCACCCTCGGTGTCGATCACTTAGTCAACGAAATACAAAGACTTGGAGGAGTTCTTAATGAGGAGTAATGTCAATTTGCAAGATGCCTTTTTAAACAAGGTTCGTAAGGACCGCATGATGATCACCGTCTATCTGGTGAGTGGTTATCAGTTCCGCGGATTGGTCAAAGGATTTGATAACTACACAGTGGTCATCGACTCCGACGGAACTCAGCAGATGATCTATAAGCATGCCATCTCGACCCTGGTCCCGGCCCGTCCGATCAATTTCATGGAAGATATCGATAAAGACGATGCCGTATAAACGCTTTTCGATCCGTCCTGACACGATCGAATTGGTTCGACAAGCCGAAGAAACCATCCAGCCGCTCTTTGCAGGGCTGGATTTTTCCCGTGAGGCCAATAGTCTCAAGATCCTTCAAGCCATGCAGGAGGCCAAACTATCCGATGCCCATTTCCACTGGTATACCGGCTATGCCTATGATGATCCGGGCCGAGAGGTGATCGAGCGGATCTATGCCAGAGTGTTTGAGGCAGAGGATGCGCTGGTCCGACCGGCCATCGCTTCAGGGACTCATGCCATCACCCTGATGTTAAGCGGCATTTTGCGGCCGGGCGATATGATGCTCTCGATCACCGGCACCCCCTATGATACGCTGCTCAGTGTCATCGGTACGACCAAGAAAAACGGCTCGACCCTGATCGAGCTTGGGATCACCTATGGTGAGATCCAGCTGAGTGAGGACGGTCGGTTTCAAACGGATCTCATCCGTGAGGGCTTGGCGCTAAAGCCCAAAATGATCTATCTTCAGCGATCACAGGGCTATAGCTTCCGGCCGACCTTTTCGCTCGAGGAGCTGGCCGAGATCGTTCAGCTCATAAAAAGCGAGAGTCCCGAGACGATCATCGCGCTCGATAACTGCTATGGTGAGTTCACCCAGGCCTATGAACCGACGGCTGTTGGCGTTGATATCCTGGCCGGATCGTTGATCAAAAACCCCGGGGGCGGACTGGCACTAAGCGGGGGCTATATCGTCGGCCGACGGGATCTGATCGAGCTGTGCTCCCATAAGCTGACCTCTCCTGGACTGGGTAAGGAGGTCGGCGGGACCTTCGGCTTTACCCGCCAGCTTCTCCAGGGGCTGTTCTTTGCCCCGACGGTGGTCGAAAATGCGCTGAAATCTGCCATCCTGACGGCCGAGGTCATGACGAGGCTGGGCTATGAGGTCTTTCCTAAGGTCGATGCCGAGCGAGACGATATCATTCAGGCGATCCGACTCGGCTCAGCGGAGAAGGTGATCGCTTATTGTGAAGAGGTCCAGAAGGCTTCACCGGTCGATGCCTTCGTCACACCGATCCCCTGGCCGATGCCGGGCTATGACGATGAGGTCATCATGGCTGCCGGTACCTTTATCCAGGGGGCCAGTATCGAGCTCAGTGCCGATTCCCCGATGCGCGAGCCCTATGTTGTCTATGTCCAGGGAGCGCTACTGTATGAGCAGGGAAAATTGGCGCTGATGAAAGCCGTTGATCGCCTAAAGGCGCTGGACGTGGTATAATAGAATAGTTGGACCACAGATGAATGTATTTTTAAGAGGCCTGATAACAGGTCTCTTTTCGATGAAAGGTTTGGATGAAAACAATCAATTTAGCGGTCATCGCCCATGTCGATGCCGGCAAGAGTACACTGATCGATGCGATGCTGGCTCAAAGCGGTGTGTTTGAAGAACACGGCGAACGAGTCGAGCTGGTCATGGATTCGAATGAATTAGAGCGTGAGCGCGGGATCACGATCTATTCCAAAAACTGTTCGATCCGGTATAAGGATTATACCTTCAATATCGTCGATACCCCGGGCCACGCCGACTTTTCGAGTGAGGTCGAGCGGATCATGAAGACGGTCGATACGGTCGTGCTATTGGTCGATGCGGCCGAGGGACCGATGCCTCAGACCCGCTATGTCCTAAAGAAGAGCTTGGAGAATGGACTGCGTCCGATCCTGCTGATCAATAAATTCGATAAACGCGATCAACGCGCCCAGGAGGTGGTCGATCTGAGCTTCGATCTGTTCGCAGATCTGGGAGCCAGTGATGATCAGTTGGATTTTCCGATCCTCTACGGGATCGCTAAAGAAGGCATCGTCCGCTATGATATGGACGATGAGAACAACGATCTGATCCCGTTGTTTGAGACCATCATCAAGCATGTGCCACCGTTTGAGGCCGAAGAGGGTGAGCTGCTGATGCAGATTTCCTCCTTGGCCTACGATGAATACATCGGCCGCTTGGGGATCGGACGATTGCTTCGAGGAACGCTAAAGCCCCGCCAGGAGGTATTGATCGCCGATACTGAGCAGGCCCCCTATAAGGCCAGGATCAATCAGGTGTTTCGCTATATCGGTCTGACCCGGACCTCGGTCGATCAGGTGGAGGCGGGGGATATCGTGTTGATCTCGGGGATCGATGACATCTCGATCGGCGATACCATCGGCCCGCCAAGCGGTGTCGAGGCACTGCCGAGCATTCCGATCGAACCGCCGACCTTGGCGATGGATTTCTATGTCAACAATTCCCCCTTTGCCGGTCAGTCGGGTAAATTTCTGACGACGCGTCATATCAGAGAACGTCTGATGCGAGAGCTTGAGACCAATGTCGGCCTGAAGGTCGAGCCGATCCCGGGCAGCGATGCCTATGAGGTATCGGGCCGGGGCGAGCTGCACCTGTCGATCCTGATCGAGCAGATGAGGCGGGAGGGGTATGAGCTCAGTGTCTCTAAGCCCAGGGTCTTGTATCAGGAGATCGATGGCCGGATCTGTGAACCGTATTCGAGGATTCGGATCGAAGCACCGGATCATTTCATCGGCAATCTGATCCGTAAGCTCAATCAGCGAAAGGGATTGATGGAGGCGATGGAGTCGGAAGGCGGCTATACCACGATCGAATATATCGCACCGACCAGAGCGCTGCTCGGCTTTCGAGGCGAGGTGATCAATGACACCCGAGGTGAGGGCATCTTTATGCGCCAGTTCGATCATTATGGTCCGTATGCGGGGGAGATCAAATCCGACCGAAACGGTCCGATCTTGTCGAAGGAGACCGGAACGGTGATGGCCTATTCCTTGTTCCAACTGAGTGATCGAGGTGAGTTCTTTGTCAAGCCCGGTCAGCCGGTCTATGAGGGAATGATCATCGGATTGCATAACCGTCAAGAGGAATTGATCGTCAATCCGACGCATAATAAGAAGATGACCAATACCAGAGCCTCGGGCTCGGATGATGCGCTGCGAGTGCCGACGGCCAGAGAGTTCAGCTTAGAGGAGGCGCTGGCTTTTATCGAGGACGATGAGTGGGTCGAGGTGACGCCTGATGCGATCAGGCTTCGAAAGAAAGCATTGACGCAGGCTGATCGGGTGCGTCTGGCTCGTTCAAAAAGAAGTGAACAATTACTGAGATAACAAAGCCGCCCAAAGTGGGGCGGCTTATCGTTTGGCTTAGATGAATCGGAAGACACCTTTGACCAATCCGATCACCTGGATGTCACTGCCGATGATCGGTTCATAGGCTTCATTTTCAGGCTGGAGGCGTATGTGATCCTTTTCCTTGTAGAAGGTCTTGACGGTGGCCGAGTCCTCGCCGACGATGGCGACGATATAATCGCCGTTGTTGGCATGGGCTGTCTTACGGACAAGGACATAGTCCTTATCCAGGATCCCGGCATTTTGCATGGAATCGCCCTGGACCCGAAGCAGGAAGTGATCTTCGTTTGTGAGGTGGGTGGTTGGAATAGGGAAGTAGTCCTCGATATTCTCGACCGCCAGGATGGGTTCACCCGCCGTCACTCGACCGACGACCGGGATCGAAGCAAAATGGGCATCGATCGGGGGGAGGGTCGGGGGATTGACCTGAGTAAGCGTGATCGCCCGGTTTTTGGTACTGGCCCGTTTGATATAGCCCTTTTCTTCCAGTTTTTCTAAATGGCCGTGGATGGTCGAAGTGGACCGGACACCGAGGCCTTTACACATTTCACGGATCGAGGGCGGAAAGCCTTCGCGTTGTGTGAAGTCGACCAGGTAGTCATAGACCTGTTGTTGTTTTTTGGTTAGCTTCATAATCTTCACCTCACTAATAGTATATCCAATCTATCAGAAAAATCAAACAAAAGTTCGTATTTAATGACAATTCACCTCAAAAAGAGAGTCAAAATATAGCTTGGTATTTCAAGCAATACCGCCATTAAGCGGAACATTGGTTCGATTATAGACGAATCCGCAACTGATTTCGTTCAACAATTTCAAACAAATGTTCGTTTTTCTGTTTACAAAGAACAGTTGTTCGGGTATAATGAATCCATCAGAACATTTGTTTGGAGGATAGCATGAATCTCAGAATCGCAAATCCGGAAAAATTCATCAGTCGAGTCGGGCTTTTGGTCCTGGTCGTGGTCTTATTAGGTGGGTATGGAATCAATCATTTGCTCGATCGAGGGCCGATCAAGATCGATTCGGATGCCATCATGACGGTCACGGTCCGTCCGGGTGACACCGTCTGGTCGATCGCCGAACAGTCGTCTAATGTCGACAAGGACCTGCGGCTGCAAGTCCTTGATATCATCCGTTTGAATCAACTCGAGGGCAATGGAACGATCCAGATCGGTCAAAAGCTGATGCTGCCGGTCATCTATGATGATACGCAGCTGGCCGATAGTCACTGATCCTCGTCTAATTCGAAGTTTTCAATGATATCCTCCCGGACGTTTTTACGATGAGCGGCGTAGAGCTGGGTCGTCGTCACATTGTCATGGTCCAGTAGATTTTGAACGTCATAGATACTAAAGCCTCTTTCGATCAGTGTGCTGGCAGCCGTAGCCCTCAGTTTATGGGGGCTATAGCCTTGTCGGCGACTGGTCTTCATAGCAATCGAGGTATACTTCTTGATCAGGTTTCGGATGGCCCGCTCCGTCAATCTGGTCCCTTGGAGGGATAAGAACATGGCTTCCTCGGTCGAGAATTCACCGCGTTCCAGATCGAGATAATCCTTGATCGCGCCTTCGGTCGTTTGATTGAGCGGCATGATCGATTCTTTATCCCGCTTTCGAAAGATCGTAAACTCACGTCGCTGGAAGTTGAACGAATCCAGGTCCAGGTTGACGAGTTCTCGAAGTCGCAGTCCGTACGTTACGAAGAGCAAGATGATCGCCCGGTCACGCAGCTTGGTTTTCTCCCAGTAGATCAGTTCGCGGTCGGTCAGACCTTTACCTGATTTAACCACCTCAAGGAGTT
This sequence comes from Tissierellia bacterium, assembly GCA_012838225.1. Taxonomy (GTDB): domain Bacteria; phylum Bacillota; class Clostridia; order Peptostreptococcales; family Acidaminobacteraceae; genus DUPT01. The sequence continues at coordinate 4,369 of DUPT01000036.1, read as the reverse complement.
CGTCCAACTCGTCCTCATGCAGGCGTTTGATCGAATCCGGCTGCCGGTTTGGCATCTTGATCGGATTGAAGCCGGGCGTGATGTCAGTGGGTAATTGCTCATTTCGAAACATGAATTTGAACATCGATGTCAGTGATGATTTCTTCCGGGATAGACTGCGGTTGTTGTTCTCAAAGATATGAATCTGACCGTCGATCCTTTTATAGTATCTTCGGCAGTAATCGCCCAGGAATTCATTCACGTCTCTGGCGCGGATAGCCGCCATCTCCTCAAGCGAGATATCTCGCGGTTTCTTCGCTCGTGAGAGTTCGGTGTGTTCTACCAGGTACTCCAAAAAGAACAGGATATCGAGCAGGTAGGCGTGGCGTGTTCCCAGGGCGACGGAGCCTCTTAAGAAGATGGTATAGTCGCGTAGATAGTCCGGCAATTGATTCTGGAGTGCTTTGATCTTTTGCTCCATCTCAAAGGCCTGGAGTACCATATGATCTGATTTATTGCTTTTATTGATCGTGCGTTTTTTAGCCACCGAGTGCTCCTTTCAATCGATCGATCTGTTTGTCAGCCAATGGATCAGCTAACAGAAGGCCATAGACCAGGATCACTTCCTCTTGGTTAAATGTTAATTCTTTGTCAAAGTATGATTTGAGTAGGGCGGCTACATCAAAGCCAAGACTTTCAAAGGAATATCGCAAGAGATCAGGCTGAGGACAAGATGGTAGATGAGAAGTATCACAGGACGGCTGACAGTTTTGGCACGGACCGGCAATCAACGCCTTTGATCCGCGAATCGTTTTTTCCAAGCTCAACAGCAGCTGATCCAGCCGAGTCTTGTTCGAATAGAAATGATCGTCTAAGGTCCCAGGCTGAGCCGGATCGATTGCAATCGCGTGAGACGCGACTAAAACGGATTGATACCGATGTAGAAAGTCTGGGATGCTGAAATCATGATGCGGACAACTGAAGTGGACATCATAGTTGCTACAAGCTCGACAATAAGTCTCAATGGTGTCTAGGTCCCAGGCTGTGTCTAATAAGTGATCGATCGAGGTCTGGTGCATTAAAATCATGGTTTTAAACCAAATCCTTCCGTTAAGGGATGTTCTCACTTATTATACCACATCTATTCCGATAATATACATTTAAGGAAGAGATAAGCATATTTTTTTAGACACTTCTTGCGTCCCATACATCAAACTGTTTTCTGTTTTTCTTTTATTCTATCAAAATAGATTTTATTGTCAACTAGGCCATTATCATTTATAAAAATCTATCTGGCCATTATCATTTATAAAAATCTACAGTATAGCGATAATTATTATCTACTCCCCCGGAGGCATCAATTTGATACGCCACAGATGTTGTAAACCATCCGGTGTATTCCGCATACCATATTGATGTTGGATCAAGAAACTGATCCCCAGCCCAAGTATCCGCATCGGCCATAGTCATAAATTCCATTCCTGAATTCCCCAGCATACTTATTCGAAAAGGGGTAAACGGCTCAGGTTCTGGCTCTGGAATTGGTTCTGGTGTTGGCTCTGGAATTGGTTCTGGTGTTGGCTCTGGTGTTGGCTCTGGTGTTGGATCAGGTGTCGGTGCAGGAACTGGCTCTGGTGTTGGATCAGGTGTCGGTGCAGGAGCAGGCTCTTGCGTTGGCGTTGGTATTGGACTTGGTGTTGAAGCCACCTCTTTACCAACATCTTCCGCATCTTTCTTTTTGTTGGTTCGTTTCTGGGCTGTTTCCTCAGATTTCTCTTTCTTGTCAGTTTTTACTAGGGTCAGTTGAGTTTTCATTAGCTGATAAGCTTTTTCCATTTCCAGTCTTTCGGCTTGCTCAACCTTAAGTAAACGGTCCAACGTCGCTGTAAGTTCTGCGCTTAAAATGGGCTTCTCGTTTTCGACATTTTCGGCTGAGTCTCCAGCCTTCTTTAGAACCTCTGCCTCATTAGTTGTTTGTTCTAAAACCAAAGCTGAGTCAGGCTGACTCTTACAACCACTAAGCGAGAAAAGCAGTAAGCAACAGACAATAAGTAACACTATTCTATTAGTCATTCTCTCCCCCCTCCTCGAAGAAACGCTCTGCATTAAAGCCTAGTCCTCGAGCTATTTTTCTAGCTGTTTCAACTCTTGGAGATGCTATCATCCCCGTTTCTATTTTATAATATGCACTAAGAGTTATACCGCTTAATTCGGCTGCCTGGGTACAATTTAGTCCTTGGTCCTCTCGAATTATTTTTAACCAAAGTCGTGGTTTCTGTACTTTTTTCATATTTTCACCCCAATTATACCTCCTATTCTATCATGACGATATCTTTATATCCATGTTGATTATTGGCACGCTATTGGGTTTTGTATTGATAAATGAGTCTTTCTACATCGGTATCGCTTAGTTTTACTTCAGGTAAAAATATATGGTATATCTACTTATATGCATATAAATATATAGTTATATATAGGTGTTTATATATATATTTACTGCACATCTAATATAGTTTAGATCATGTGTAGATTTGCATAGATAAATATATGCCTATCAAATAAATCTAACGCCTATATGGATTATTCCCTTTCAGACATTACTACTTCTTCCATAAAACGATTGATTGCCTCATTCACACTGACTCCACGTTCCTTACATATCGACTGGAATTGTTCATAAATAGTGGGACGGATTAGTAGGCTGATTGCCTTAGTTTTTTTCTCTGTATAATCAACGCTAAATATTTTTTCATATGGACTAGTAGTGTTATCTAGCATTTTAGCTACTACAGATCCACGGCTTACTTCCTCAGCTAATTTTTGTTTTTTTCTTCGCTCTCGTAAAGCATGCTCTTCGTCAATTTTTGCCATTATTTTTCCTTTCCTCTTCAATTAGTTCAGCAAATGATCGAAACAACCCCGATACTTGGTCTTTTGGAGCGAAGTCAACGATTGTCTTCTCCTGAGACGTTGCACTTTTTAACACAGCTCTTTTTGGTATAACAGAGATGACTCTCTCTTCTTCTTTTAGTATTTGTAAAATCAATTGGTCCGAGTTAACCGTTGTTTCATATATCGACGCAACAACACCTAAGATCTTCAAATTTGGATTTATTAGATCACTGATCTCTTGAATGGTTCTTTTTAATTGTTCTAAACCTCTCATGGCGAGGTAATCAGTTTTGATTGGTATTATTACATAATCCGCTGCCGATAAAGCATTAACCGTTAGGACGGACAACTGAGGAGGGCAATCAATAAGAATATAATCATATTCATTTTCTGCTGTACGCAAAGCACGCTTCAATATTAACTCTCTGCTAGGCTTTGTTAGCATTTCTAATTCAACATGAGCTAAATCAATAATTGATGGAATTAAGTCCAAGTTAGCATTAAGGGATACAATATAATCTAATGCATCTGCTTTTCGCTCTCTCATCATATCAGCAATAGACTTGTTGATTGTCATTGGTTCAATGCCGGAGGCTATAGTTAAACTAGCCTGAGGATCTAAATCAATCATCAATACTTTCCCGATTTCACTCAAAGCTCCGGCTAAATTATGTGTGATTGTTGTCTTTCCTACTCCACCTTTTTGATTGGCAATAGATATTACAGTACCTTTTTCCATTTTGCCCCCTTGATTTCTTTATGTACCTAACTATCTATATATAAATATAGACCAATTACATATTTATGTCAATGTGTATTTATATATATATTCATCTATATAGTGATATATACAACGTATGGGTCTTTTTTTAGGTGTTTCTCGTTGAAAAAATGAGGCAATTTAGTTGCCTCACTTTCAAATAGTTCTATATTTTTTCTTTATCAGTTTTGGTTAATGCGTATAAAATCTCCTCGGCTAGTCTTTTAATTACAGGAACCACGACTGAATTGCCAGCTTGTTTGAATAAATGACTTTGGGCTACATCGTCCGGTAGTCTATAATCATCTGGATAGCCTTGAAATTGAAAACACTCTTTCGGAGTCAGTTTTCTAATACCATGATCTGTTAATACCAGGGGAACATTATGCCCACCTGTTCCCATATTGGCTGTTAAAGTTGGACATAGGTTTGATTTGTTTTCTCTAACATAAACTCTTCGCCACTGATAGAGGGTGTCTTTCTGATAGAGTCCATATAATGGTGTAAATTGACAAAAGGTCATTCGATAAGTAAAGATGAACCATCTTCCCCTTTCATGTAAGATAGTGTTAAGCAAAACATGATCAACATGGAGGAGAAAATGGCTCAATTACAGTTTACACTAGACTCGGAACTCGTCAAAGGTTTATTTCTTGGCCAAGCCCCTGATGCAATAGTTCCGTTGTTGGAAGCAATCTTAAACCAATTTTTGCAAGCGATGGCCACCGAGGCTGTCGG
>DUPT01000035.1 GCA_012838225.1 Tissierellia bacterium | reverse complement strand
GGTTAAGACATCGCCCTTTCACGGCGGTATCCCGGGTTCGAGTCCCGGTGGGGTCACCATAATTTTTTTGGGAGTATAGCTCAGTTGGGAGAGCATCTGCCTTACAAGCAGGGGGCCACAGGTTCAAGTCCTGTTACTCCCACCAGCTTATATATGCGGATGTGGCGGAACTGGCAGACGCACTAGACTTAGGATCTAGCGCTTCACGGCGTGGGGGTTCAAATCCCTTCATCCGCACCATTCATGCAGAAGTGGCTCAGTGGTAGAGCATCGCCTTGCCAAGGCGAGGGTCGCGGGTTCGAATCCCGTCTTCTGCTCCAACGTATTATCAGACAATTTTCCCAATCGGAAATTGTCTTTTTTCACCCATATATCGTATCGACGAAGCAAGTTATGCTATACTTAGCAAGTAACCTGCGGATGTGGCGGAACGGCAGACGCGCTAGGTTCAGGTCCTAGTGTACGCAAGTACGTGGGGGTTCAAATCCCTTCATCCGCACCAGAAAAACCACTGACTGATCATCGGTGGTTTTTTGTATTCAACAAAAGCCTGAGCGCTACATCGGTTATAATAGTCCTATCTAAGGAAGGAGCCTAGGGGATGATCCGTCTAAACGACCTGATCGATCTGATCGATCAGACAGACTGCTATCAACAAGCCTACCTCGATCCGACGACAAACGAAACCTGCATCGTCCATGAACTGATCTGGGCCGGTAGGTATGAGACGGTGTTCGATCAACTGATCGAGGGTAACTGGATAGGCTGCCCGAATGATCAGGTGATCCAATCGGAGAAAATGAAGCCAGCGTTTGCTCATTTAGTTGCAACCAAGGACCAGCATGAAGCACTGATGGCTGCGCTAGAGAACAGCTCAAGCGTCTACTTCTTTCAAACGATCGAGGACTTAGGCCTTAAGGGTAGCTGGCTTGACTTCAGACGACGGATCCTTAGAAATATCGCCATTGCCTGGTGCGATGATCACCACCTGCCATACTAGAATAAAACCAAGACTTAGAGGAGATGACATGAAACCACTTGATTTAGACGATATCGTATTCCATCTGAGCCTGATCGACCGAGACAGCCTATTGCTCTTTAACCGAGAAACGGGTGAGTTTCGCCGCCTGTCACCTTATATGGATGATCTATGGGAGGAGGATGATCCTGATTGGTGTGAGGCCGACGAATGGCTTCGAGGTCCCTTGGCGGACGAGGTGGATGCTTATCAGCTGATGGTGGGTTTTACAAACGAACTGGAGGACCATGGTCACTACCGGCTGTTAGAGAAAGCCCTGCAGGGAAGGGGTGCCTTTCGCCGGTTTAAAGACGGCGTCGAAAGCCTAGGCCTAAGTAAGGCCTGGTATGCCTATCGCGATCAGGCATTGATCGACATCGCCCGCCGGTGGTGTGAAGCCAACGATCTGACCTATATCGATCAAGCAGCCGAGGAGGAAAAGCCGCTGCCGGAAGAACAGCCGGCTAGGGCGGAGTCTACCTACTACCTGATCCTACCCTTTGACGAAAAGCTGTTGGAGCCGGCGGCTGAGCTTATGACAGAGGTGCTCGGCTACGATAGACACAGTGCCAAGATGGATCTTCATCAGATGAAGAAGAAACCGAAACTGCTATTTGTCGCCATCGACCAAGGCGAGCTCATCGGCCTCGTCGGAGCGATCCCCCAATATGGCCGGACCGGCTGGGAGCTTCATCCGCTGGGGGTCAAGGCGGCCTATCAGCACCGCGGCATCGGCAGCCAATTGGTCGACTATATCGAGCGTGAAATCATTCGACAAGGCGGCATCACCGTCTATCTCGGAAGTGATGATATCGATGGAAAGACCTCGCTTTCAGGCGTCGACCTGTATGATCAGACGTTCGATCGAATAGCTCAGGTGAAAAACTATCGGGCGCATCCCTACGAGTTCTATCAGAAGCTCGGCTATCAGGTCGTTGGGGTGATCCCGGATGCCAATGGCATCGGTAAGCCCGACATCTGGCTGGCCAAACGACTTTATTGAGGCTATCTTTTCGTTTCGTTTGTAGTATAATGAGTGTGCTGGTCACTAGAAGTGCCAAGAGGGAATCAGGTGGAAGACCTGAACAGTCCTGCTGCCGTAAGATGGAGTTTATCGAATGCCCCAGGGCAACCACTGGAGCGATCCGGGAAGGTTCGAATAAACGAAGAAGTCGAGTCGGAAGACCTGCCAGCACCAAGCCGATCGGCTTGTCGACTAACTTGAGGCCTCACAGGATATGAGGATCTCTAGCAGATGGGCTATGTCCGGAATGCTCGGGCGGTTAATCTACTAGTAGGATCTTAGTCCTTTGGGCTGAGATCTTTTTATCTGGAGGATTGATCTATGAAAACCGCTCGTATCACTACCAAACAGTTGGTTATCACTGCCCTGTTTATTGCATTGTCGTTTGTCGGAGCCAATATCAAGATCTTTGGCACGATCGCCTTTGACTCCTTGCCGGCCTTCCTGGCAGCGCTTGTGTTAGGTCCGGCGCTGGGTGCGGTGATCGGTCTACTGGGCCATCTGGCGACGGCCCTGACCTCAGGCTTTCCCTTATCACTGCCGATCCATTTAGCGGTCGCGATCGCGATGGCTCTGACGATGTATGTCTTCGGCTGGGTCCACCGTGTGATGGCGCCAAGGACGACGCCGATGATGAATCGATTGATCACCGGGGCGGTCGGTACCTTTATGAACGGTCCGGTATCTCTCGGCATCTCGATGCTGGCGCTTGGGATCATAGCGGGACGGGATGCGGCCATGGGCCTACTGACCATGCTGCCGTTTCTGTTGATCGCCTCGATCGCCAATATCGTCCTAGCCTTCATCCTGCATGGTTCGCTGGCAGGGGTCTGGGAAAATATCGATTGAAAAGTGTCTGCTCACGGTTATCGCTAGATAGCGGTGAGCTTTTTCTTTAGCTGGTTGCCAATTCCTCCGGTAGAAGTTGTCGCTTCATCAAAAAACGAGCTAAGACGGGTAGCGTCTAGTCGCTTGATCGGTCTAGCTTAAAGCCAAGCTCCTTGAGCAGCTGTCGATCGGTGGCGGGACTGATCCCCTGGGTCGTCAGCATATCGCCGGTGATGGCGCCATTGGCACCGCTCTGAAAGCACTGTCGGCCCTTATCGGGCAGCAGGCCTCGGCCACCGGCCAACCGGATCGTTCCCTTCGGGACCAGCCAACGGGCGATGGCAACAGTCCGCTGAAGCTCTTGGGGCGATAAGATGGCTTGTCCCGCCAGCGGTGTCCCGGCGATCGGATTGAGTAGGTTGATGGGGATCGACTCGACCCCCAGTTCCCTGGCACTCAGGATCCAATCGATCCGATCGACCATGGTCTCACCCAGTCCGATGATCCCGCCGCTACATAATGAGAAGCCGGCCTGAGCGGCGGCCTTTAGGGTCTTGATTTTATCCTCAAACCGATGGGTCGAACAGATCCTTGGAAAGAAACGCTTGGAGGTCTCGAGATTGCAGTGGACCCGAGAAGCCCCGGCCTGCTTTAGCTGCTCAAAGCTGGCCTGATCGAGCAGTCCGAGGGAGAGACAGACCTCGATGCCGACTTCTTTTTTGATGGCGGTGATGGCCTGAGCGATTGAATCGATCTCCGGTTGAGACAGGCTGTGGCCCGAGGTCACGATCGAATACCGAAAGGTACCGGCTTGAGCCTGGCGCCTAGCATCAGCCACTAACTCAGCCTGAGACAGCAGTGGATGGACGGGGACATCCTTCACCGGGTGATGAGCGCTTTGGGCGCAGTAGGCACAGTCCTCTGGACACCGGCCGCTTTTGGCGCTGACGATGGTGCACAGATCGAACCGGTCTTGACAAAAGTGACGCCGGAGCTCATCCGCCCCTTCGGCTAATGCCGCCAGGGGTTGATCGATCAGTTTTAGAGCCTGGGCTCGGTCTATTAACATACCGTTAACAATCATATGTTTTAATGTAGTTAGCATATCAGTCACTCCTTTTATCAGTCGCGATGGTTTAAGTGTAGCAGGCTGATCTGAAGTGTCAACTGGATTTATTTATATAGTTTACAATATCGGAAGAAAAGAAGTCGGCCGGTTTGGCCAAGCTGTGTTATATTGGAAGTGTATGGAAAGGGTGAAGATGAAAAAGATTTTGATTATTGAGGACCAACAAAACATTATTGAACTCATCCGGTTCAATCTCGAGCAAGAAGGCTATCAGGTCGATTATGCTCTCGATGGGGAAGAGGGGATCGATAAGATCAAGCAGACCCGCTATGATCTGCTGATCCTTGATCTGATGCTGCCTAAGATCGATGGGCTGACGCTGTGTAGTATGCTGAGGAAGCAGCCTGAGTATAAGAAGATGCCGATCATCATGCTGACGGCCAAGAGCACCGAGCTTGATAAGGTGGTCGGTCTCGAGATGGGGGCCGATGACTATGTCACCAAGCCCTTTAGCGTGCGGGAGCTGTTGGCCAGGGTCAAAGCTCTGCTTCGGCGGACGGATGAGACCTCGAGTGAGGGCGTGATCCAGATCGATGATCTGATCATCAACAGCGAAGAGTTCACCGTCGAAAAAGCGGGCGAGCCGATCGAGCTGACCCTCAAGGAATTCATGCTTCTGAAATTTTTGGCCGAAAACCGGGGCCGTGTCCTGACCCGAAGCTTTCTGCTCGATAAGATCTGGGGCTATGAATACTTTGGTGAGAGTCGGACGGTCGATGTCCATATCCGTCATCTGCGCTCTAAGCTCGATGATGATAGTCTGATCAAAACTGTCCGGGGAATTGGTTATAAAATCGTTTGATGAACAAAAGGATCCTGCTCTATAGTCTGACGCTCGTCCTGGCGGTCGCCCTCATCTTTGGCCTGCTGGGAACGATCAATGCCAAACAAGATGAAACTGCGGCGAAGTTTGCCACCATGGCCAGGTTCGCCACTTTTGTTTCCAATCAATACGAGGCCGGTCAGGTCGATCAGCTCGATGAAGCCGAGGCCCCGTTTATTTTCGGCATCCAGATCCATAACCGACAGGGCCGACCGATCTATGAATCCCCTCAATTCCATAATATCTTTGGACATACCGAAATCAATTTTTCTCAGTTGAATGAGGCCAAGGTGACCTCCTCGACCGGTCAAAGGATCTATGTCTTTACCCGCTACTCACGCGATATCCCGGGCTATGTCTCGATCTTTTCTCGGGCCGATCAGGGCTTGATCCAATCGAACTGGCGGCAATACTTGATCGGCGGATTGGTCCTGGCGATGATTGCCGGGGGCATCTGGAGCCTGCGGGCCAGTCGGACGCTGCGCGATTTGGCCGATCGGTTCATCACCTTCTTTCAAGCCCTTAAGGAGGGTGATCACACCAAGCATATCTATGTGGCCGATGATGAGGCCGTCGGGGAGGTGGCCTTTGCCGCCAATTCGATGGTCGATCATATCGAGCAGCTGATCACCCGGCTCAACCGTCAGGCGATCGAAAACGAAGCCGTCTTTGGTTCGATCGCGATCGGCGTGATCGCGGTCGATCGGCAAAAGCTTGTCCTTCGGGCCAATTCCCAAGCCGGCTATCTGTTTGAATTCGATCCCGAAAAGGTGGTCGATCGCAATATCCTCGAAGTCATTCGAAACTCCCGCATCTCCGATGCCATCGATAAGCTGTTGAAAAGTAAAAAGAACCGGATCATCGAGGATCAGTTGCGGATCAACTATACCGATATCCGGGTCCTGGCCTCACCGATCCTCGATGGCGAGAATGTCATCGGGGTGGTGCTGACATTTGAGGATGTCACCGGTCAGACCAAGCTCCAGGAGATGAGGCGCGACTTTGTGTCGAATGTCTCGCATGAGCTAAAGACGCCGCTGACGTCGATCAAGGGCTTTACCGAGACGATGATCGAAGCCGAGGTCGATCCCAAGACGAGGCATCACTTCCTTAGTATCATCAATCAGGAGGTCGATCGGTTGAATGATCTGGTGACCGACCTGTTCGTCTTATCCGAGATCGAAAAGGATGAGCGCAGCAATACCAATAAAGAATGGTTCGATCCCTATGAGACGCTCGATTCGATCGTCGATATGCTCGATTCGATTGCTCAGGCCCATGAACGGATCGAGGTCGTCCGACACTACAGCTATGGCGATGCTCAGGTCTATGGCAATGTCAATCTGTTCAAGCAGCTCGTCATCAACCTGTTCGAAAACGGGGTCAAATACTCGAAGCCCGAGGGCGGTCGTGTCACCATCCGGGCTCAGAGCCAACACGATCAGTTCGTGCTGGAGGTGAGCGATGAGGGGATCGGCATCAATAAGGTCGATGCCCAGCGCATCTTCGAGCGCTTCTACCGGGTCGATAAGGCAAGGAGCCTCGATGTGCCGGGGACCGGTCTGGGGCTGGCGATCGCCAAGCATATCGTGATCTCGTTTCGCGGCACGATCGATGTCAAGAGTGTCGTGGGCGAGGGCTCGACCTTTATCGTAAAGCTCCCATTAGGGAATTAACCCGCCCTTAACATAACGACAATACCTGCTTAATGAATCCTTGTTAGACTCATCTTGTACGACTAAAGAAGGAGAATAATATGAAGCGTAAATTAAGCACACTGCTTGTCGTTTTGCTAGTCACCGCCCTGATGCTGGTGGCTTGCTCCACCGACACACCGGCCGCGGAAGCACCGGCGGAAACCCCTGACCCGGTCGAAGAACCGGCCGAAGGCCTCAGCGGTGAGATCCACGTCTACACCCGCGATGCCACCTCCGGTACCCGAGAAGCCTTTGAAGGCGGAATCGGCTTTGACAAAGACGAAGAAACCCTGACCGCCTCGGCTGTCGAAACCTCCGGTAACGGCGACATGGCCTCGAAGGTCGGTAATGACGTCAATGGCATCGGTTATGTCTCGCTGACGACCGACTTTGCCGCCAACAACCTCAAGCCTCTGAACTTCGAAGGTGTTGAGCCGACGATCGAAAACGTTCTCTCAGACGACTACAGCCTGAAGCGCCCCTTCAGCTATGTGACTCGAGCAGCCGGCGACTTTGAAAGTGACGAAGCCGAAGCGCTGACCAGAGCCTTCATCGCCTTTATCACGGAATCAGAAGAGGGCCTCAGTGCCGTCGATGGTGCCGGCGGGATCGTGGATCTCTCCAGTGCCAAGCCGTGGTCGGAAGTTGCTGAAACAGTTGATGGCTTTGATCCGGCGACCGATTACTCCGGAATCACCCTGCGCACCCGCGGATCGACCTCGGTCGATAAGACCCTCAAGGCTGCTCTGGAAGCCTTCCAAGCCGAAGTCGCCTTTGAATTCAACATGGACCACACCGGTTCCGGTGATGGCTTCAAGCGAGTCCTCGGTGAAGAAAAAGACGGCGCCAATGCCGGCGATATCGGATTTGCTTCACGCAAGTTCGGTGACAATGAAACCGTCAGCGATGGTATGCTGAGTGGTGAGTATTGTCAAGACGCGGTGGTCGTCGTCGTCGAGAGTTCCAACCCGCTGAGCGAGATCACCCAACAACAGATCCACGACATCATCGTGGGCCAGTTGACCACCTGGGAAGAACTGTAGGACACACTTTATTACCGGCAGGGCTTAGCAGCGATGCTAAGCCCTCCTTTTCATGTTATGAGGTAGTCTATGGACTCAAAACACCACTTGATATCGGAAGCCTATCAGCGCCGCAAGAAGGGCTGGGATAAGTTCTTTAAAGGCCTGTTCTGGCTGGCCGGATTCATCTCCGCCATCTTTATTATTTTAATTATCGTCTTTATCGTTCGTAAGGGGATCGGCCCTTTTTTGCCGAGCTATCCCGGCGGAGCCTACCCGATAGGTAAATTCCTGACCGGCTTTCAGTGGCGCCAAGACAGTGCCATCTATGGGGTGGCCTTTATCGTCATCAATACGATCATCTCCGCCCTGGGGGCTTTGCTGATCTCTTTTCCGATTTCGGTGTTGACTGCGCTTTTCATTACCAAGATTGCGCCCAGGAGTCTATCGCGCATCATGACGACGATCGTTGAGCTCTTGGCGGCGATCCCCTCGGTCGTCTACGGGGTGTTTGCCGCCGGTGTGATCGTGCGCTGGGTCGACTCACTGGCGGCAATGGCCGGCTTTTCGACCTATGGCGGTAATTCGCTGCTGGCCGTCTCGATCCTGCTGGCGATCATGGTGTTTCCGACCATGACCTCCCTGGCGATCGTGGCCATCAATGCCGTGCCGCGAGAGCTGGTCGAGGGGTCGCTGGCTTTAGGGGCGACGACGACGCAGACGAATTTTCGAGTCGTGTTGACCTCGGCCAAATCCGGTATTTTTGCCGGTTTGATCCTGGGACTGGGCCGAGCCTTCGGAGAGGCGACGGCGGTGTCGATGGTGGCCGGTAACTCCATGATCGGTCCGACCTTCAATCCGTTCAATATCACCCGGACCCTGACCTCGACCATGCTGGCCGGTCTCAAGGAGACCCAGGGGCTCGACTATGATATCCGCTTTAGTGTCGGAATCATTTTGATGGCGGTCATCCTGGTGACAAACCTTGGCATCCACTTCGTGAAAGACCGCATCGGAAGGAGCATGTCATGACGAGAAAACGTAGGATCTATGACGGTATTCTCAATGCTCTGACCTATCTGTCCTCGGGTATCGCGGTCATCATATTGGTGATGGTGCTGCAGTTTGTGTTTGTCCGCGGTTGGAGCGGCGTCAATTTCGATCTCTTGAGCAAGCCCTATTGGTCGGGCAATAATACCATTGAATTTCCGCAGTTCAAGACGGGAGCGTTTGATCGACCTGATCATTTGGGTGATGACATCGCCTTTAGCGAGAAACTCGGTATCGGCTTAAGCGATGGCCTCGACGCCTACAAAGAGCATCAGGTGGTGGTCGAATACCTCGATCCCGAATCTCCGCTGCATCACGGCGTCGTATCGACCGCCGGGGTCGATCTGGGCAAGGAGCTCGGCCTGAGCGAGGGCTCAAATATCGTCAATCTGATGCTCAAGGATACCGATGATAAAATCGTCAATGTCGGCGCACAGCGTAAGAGTACGGCCGAAGAAACGGTCGCCGCCATGGACAATATCTCAGAAATGCGTAAAATATATTTTAAGACCGAGGGTGGCGGGATCAATGGCTCGTTAAAAGCCACACTCTACCTGATCGGCTTATCGCTTGTGATCGCTCTGCCGATCGGGATCGCGGCCGCTATCTATCTCAATGAATACGCCAAGGCCAATCGGGTGACCAATGCCATGAGATCCTCGATCGAGCTCTTATCCGGGGTCCCAAGCATCATCTTTGGTCTGATGGGGGTATCGGTCCTCTTTCCGATCACTCAGCTGATGGGGATCCATACCGTCTCGATCATTTTGGGGGCGCTGACGATGGCGGTGGTGCTGTTACCGCTGATCATTCGTCAGACCGAGGAGTCGCTCAAGGTCGTCCCGATCGATCTGCGCTATGCCTCGCTATCACTTGGTGCCACCCAGACGCAGACGATCTTCAAGGTCATCCTGCCGAGTGCCCTACCGGGGATCTTGACGGCAACGCTCCTAAGTATCTCACGCATCATCGGGGAGTCGGCTGCCTTGATCTACACCATGGGGACCTTCATTGCCGACCGGCCCCGGCTCGATCAGGGAGCAACCACCCTGGCGGTCCAGATCTGGTCGCTGATGAGTGGGGAGCAACCCAATTTCGAACTATCTAGTACCATCTCGATCATCATCTTGTTGATCGTGTTGGCGCTTAATGTCAGCGTCAAGCTGATATCCTACCGAATCAACAAAAAATGGAGTGTCTCATGAAGACGTTTGAAATCAAAGACTTAAATCTATGGTATGGCGATTTCCATGCCTTAAAAGATATCGATATGGATATCCGAAACAATAAGGTCTCGGCTTTTATCGGCCCCTCGGGCTGCGGTAAATCGACCTTTTTGCGGGTACTCAATCGCATGAACGATCTGATCGATGGCACCAAGATCACCGGGCAGGTACTGTTCAACGGCCAGGAGATCTACGCTCCGGAATCGGATGTGGTGACGCTTCGGACCAAGGTCGGGATGGTGTTTCAAAAGCCCAATCCCTTTCCGATGAGTGTCTATGACAATGTTGCCTATGGATTGCGTGTCCAGGGGATCAAAAACAAAGCCGTCCTCAATGATACGGTGGAGGATTCCCTGAAAAAGGCCGCCCTGTGGGAGGAGGTCAAGGACCGCTTAAGCGACAATGCACTCCAGCTCTCAGGCGGTCAGCAGCAGCGGCTGTGTATCGCCCGGGCGATCGCGCTCTCACCCGAGGTCATCTTGATGGATGAGCCGACCTCGGCGCTTGACCCGATCGCGACCGGCAAGATCGAGGAGTTGATGGAGAGTCTGAAAAAAGACTATACCATCGCCATCGTGACCCTCTCGATGCAGCAGGCCGCCCGGATCTCGGACTATACCGCCTTTTTCCTGTTGGGGGATCTGATCGAGATGGGACCGACCAGAGAAGTATTCCATAAGCCAAATGATAAGCGAACCGAAGACTATATCACCGGCCGTTTCGGTTAGGGGGAATGTATGAAACTAAGAGCCAATCTAGACCGACGCATGACAAAGATCGAGCACCGACTGATCAAGATGACCTCGCTGGTCGAGCAATCGATCACCCGCTGCATGATGTCTCTCAAGGACAATGACGATCGGTTAGCGATCAGTGTGGTCGAGGACGACCGCATGATCGATCAGCTCGAGATGAATATCGAGAAAAACTGCGTCAATGTCATCAGTCTGCAGCAGCCCATCGCCAGTGATCTGCGAGAGATCACCGCCATCTTGAAGATCATCACCGATCTCGAGCGGATCGGAGACTATTCGGTCAATATCGCCAAGATCCAGATCTCGTTAGACAAGGGAATGGGGGAGGAGACCCGCTATCTTGAAGCGATGGGGGATACCACCCGGGTGATGCTCCAAAAGGCGCTGGCCTCTTTTATCGAAAAAGACATCGAACTGGCCCGCGAAGCCGCCAAGATGGATCAGCAGGTGGATGATATGTATGAGGAGTACTACCATTATCAGCTCGAGCGGCTGATGAGGGATGAGTCCTCGACCGAGGATCTGGTCCCGCTGCTCTTTACCGGCCGCTATCTCGAGCGGGTGGGCGATCATATCGTCAATATCTGTGAACGGATCATCTATATGGTCGAGGGCATCAATGAGTATTATTGATCAACTGGTGGACTACCGGGACCGTTTCCCCGAGGAGGCGGCGGTGGTCACCGAGTTTGAGCAGTTTTTGATCGAAAACGATCAGCCGATGGATCGCCATCATCTGCCCGGTCATATCACGGCCTGTGTCTGGATCCGCTCGCATGATCGAACAAAGGTCCTCTTGCTCGATCATAAGAAGCTGGGCAAATGGATCCAATTGGGCGGCCATATCGAACCGGGCGAGTCGCCGCTGTTGGCGGCCTGGCGTGAGGCCAGAGAAGAGAGTGGCCTAAAGAGTCTTCGGCTGGTCTCACCGGAGATCTTCGATCTGGCGATCCATGACTTCCCGGCCATCGGTGATTTTCCGGCCCACCAGCATTTCGATATCCGCTATCTGTTTGAAGCCGACGGCGATGAAGTGCCGCTGAGCAGTCCCGAATCCCATGCGGTCCACTGGATCGATCGATCGGAGTTAGGTCGGTATACCGACGAAGCATCGGTCCTTCGGCTGGCCCGAAAAGGCTAGAGTTTGCAAGAAATTGCAAACTTTTTTTTATTCGGGCGGCTTGTTTGGTATAATGAAACCAGATCATTTTGGGAGAAGGTATGAACTATATAATCACGGTACTAAAAATCATCCGAATCACCGACATCATCGATATTTTGATCGTCGCCTATCTGTTCTATAAGATCTACGGTCTGATCAGCTATACCCGGGCGATCCAGCTCTTAAAGGGCATCGGGGCACTGCTGATCTTTTGGCAGCTTTCAGAGTATGTCGGCTTGACGATGGTCCACTTTATGCTGCGAAATATCCTGTCGTTTGGAGCCTTGGCGCTGGTGATCATCTTTCATCCGGAGCTTAGGCGGGCGCTGGAGTATCTGGGCCGAAACAAGCTGATCTCGCGGTCGTTTTTTATCCCGGAGCAAAAAAAGCATCAGGAGTCGATCAGTGAGATATTGATCGCGACCGAGGAGTTGTCCAATTCCAAGACCGGGGCGTTGATGGTGCTCGAAGGCGAGACCGGTCTCAACGATATCATCGATACCGGGACGGTCATCGATTCACAGGTCAAGAGCTCCCTCATCCAAAATATCTTCTTTCCCAAATCACCGCTCCATGACGGGGCGACCATCATCCGAGAGGACCGCATCATTGCCGCCGGCTGTCTGTTGCCACTGAGCAGTGATCGCTCGGTCTCGCGTGAGCTTGGCACCAGACACCGCGCGGCGCTTGGTATGAGCTCGAACTCCGATGCGCTCATCATCGTGGTCTCAGAGGAGACCGGGGTCATCAGCGTGGCCCATAATAATGAGCTCGAGCGTTATATCTCACTGACTCGCCTAAAGAATATGATGGAGGAATTCTACTCCGACGAAGACAAGCGCTTCACTCGGATGTTGAAGGGAGTTAAAGATGAAGAAGTTCATTAATCGGATCCTCAGCTTGGACTTCCTGAAAAAGAAGATCCATGTCAAGATCATCTGTCTGATCCTATCGATCCTGGCCTGGTTTTTTGTCATGGACAGCCTCGATAAGCCGGTCACCAATACCTTCGTCAATATGCCGGTCGAGATCCTGGGAGTAGAGCAGATTGAGAATCAAAACCTGATCATCGGTGAGATCGAGAATGAAACGGTCGATGTCTCCTTATCCGGTCCGTGGCGTAAGATCATGTCGCTCTCGGAAAAGGACATCACCTTGACGGCCGCTCTCACCAGTACCATCAAGGGCACCGTGGCCATCCCGATCGAGGTCCGTCTGTCGGACCCGACCGTCTCGGTCGATATCTCACAAAAGATCATGCGGATCGAGCTCGATGCCATCGAGACCGAGAAGCGACCGGTCCGAGCCAGGCTGACGGGGGATCCGCCAAGCGGCGTCGAGATCGGCGAGCTTGAGCAGAAGCAGACCGAGGTCTCGGTCACCGGCCCGTCGGAGATCCTAAAAACCGTCGCCTATGTCGAAGCCGTCGGTGAGATCGGCGAGAACGAAACGAGCTTTACCAGCTTCATGCAGCTGACCCCGCGAAACGATAAGGACGAAGAGGTGAGTGATGTATCGGTCGTCGAGGCCTTCATCGAGGTCGAGGTGCCGTTTATCATCGAAAAAGAAGTCCCGGTCGAGATCGCCTTTACCGAAAACTTTGGGCCCAACTACAAGCTGGTCGCCAGTGATTTCAATCCCAAAACGACCGTGATCAAGGGCGAAAAGAGCCTGGTCGATCGGATCGACTCCATATCGACCAGAGACTATATCCTGGCCTCCTCGACCCCGGTCGAGATCAAGCTGCCGCTGATCTATCCGACGGATATCACCGGCCATACCGAGCAGATCACGGCCAGCTTCGATGTCCAGCAGATCGAGACCAGGACCTTCAATATCCGGGTATCTCAGGTCGAGATCATCAATCAAGCCGATGGGATGAAATACGAATTCCAAAACAAGAATCTATCGATCCAGGTCGATGTCAGAGACTCGCGGGAGGTGCTAAATAATGTCAAGGATACGGACCTCAAGCTAAGCGTCGATGTCTACAATCTGACCGAGGGCATCTGGACGACGCCCATCAAGATCGAGGGCTTCCCGACCGGCTCGACCGCCACGGCCAATCCGGCCGGTCTGTCGATCATCATCGCACCCGATACCGGAGACGACGATGAAGCCGGAAATTGAACTGATCCTCGACTCGACTCATGATGCCATGATCGCGATCGACAGCCACGAGCGGATCACGCTGTTCAACCGAGCGGCTGAGCGCCTGACGGGACAAAATGCCGCCGCCTCGATCGGTCGAGACGTCAAGGAGGTGGTCGATAATACCAGGCTGCCCTATGTCATGGCCCATGATGTCCAGGAGCTGAATCGGCGTCAACAGCTTGGCGATACCGAGATCATCACCAACCGGATGCCGGTCAAGGATGAATCGGGCCGGGTCATCGGAGCGATCGCCGTGTTTCGCGATGTCGGTGAATTGACCCGATTGGCAGCCGAAGTGACGGGCCTCAGCCACACCATCGAGACCTGGCAATCGCTCTTCGATGCCATTCAGGATGCCATCAGTGTCGTCGATGCCAAGGGCAATCTCCTGCTCATCAATGAACACTATCAAAAGCTGAGCGGGGTCTCAAGCACCACCGGACTGATCGATGCCCTGGGCGAGGGGAGCCTGCATAAGCGGGTGCTATCGAGCGGCCAGGCGGTCAAGGCCGTCCAGAAATACATCGGCATCCTCGACAAGCATGTCATCATCGATTGTGCACCGCTCAAGGTCGGCGATGAGATCATCGGCTCGGCCGCCGTCATCCACGATTTCAGTGAGATCACAAAGCTATCGAGTGATCTCGATCAGGCCAAGTCGATCATTCGCAATCTCGAAGCCAAATACACCTTCGATGATATCCTCGGTCGCCATCCGAAGATGCTCGATGCGATCGAGAAGGCGAAGCTGGCCGCCACCACCAATGCGACGCTCCTGCTTCGAGGGGAGAGCGGGACGGGCAAGGAGCTCTTTGCCCACGCCATCCACAATGCCTCGGAGCGAAAGTTCCACCAGTTCATTCGGGTCAACTGCGCCGCCATCAATCCCAATCTGCTTGAAAGTGAGCTGTTTGGCTATGTCGAGGGCTCATTTACCGGAGCCAAAAAGGGTGGCCATGTCGGCTATTTCCAGCAGGCTCACCGGGGAACGATCTTTCTCGATGAGATCGCTGAGATCGATCTCAATACCCAGGCCAAGCTCTTGCGGGTGCTCCAGGAAAAGGAGATCCAACCGGTCGGCTCGCCCAAGACCATCGAGGTCGATTTGAGGATCATCTCAGCCACCAATGCCGATCTGGAGCAACTGATCAAGGCCGGGAAATTCCGGGAGGATCTGTACTATCGGCTCAATGTCCTGCCGATTCAGCTGCCGTCACTGGCCGAGCGGCCGGAGGATATCGAGGTATTGGCACTGGAGCTGATGCATAAGCTAAACCGCGAATACGGGAAGCTGGCCGAAACGATCTCGAGCGATGCGTTGTTTGAGATGAGGCGATACGACTGGCCGGGCAATGTCAGGGAGCTCGAGAATATCATCGCCCGGGCGATGATCAATATGAAGGTCGGCGAGCGAGTCATCGAGCAGCAGCATCTGCCGCCGATGATGGCCTCGAAGGCCCAGGTGGTGATCGATCGGCCGCTATCGGAGGGAGAGGCCGTCCCGCTCAAGGATTTTCTGGCTCATCAGGAAAGACACTATATCCAGCAGCTGCTGGCCCGAAACGGCGATAATAAGACCCAGACCGCCAAGGACCTCGGGATATCGATCCGAAGCCTCTACTATAAAATCAGTAACGCCAGGTGATTGTCAGACGACGATCACTTTTTTTGATTGTTTTTGTTATTATTTGACTTTTTTTAGCAAAAGGAATTGACAGGACGAAAAAGATTTAGTAAAGTTTTACTAAACTATCGATCCAGGAGGATTAGTAATGAAGAGAACGTTGATCGTACTGCTCGTTTTCGTGATGACCTTCAGTCTCGTAGCCTGTACCCCGGCCACTCCGGCGGAGTCCGGCTCGGAGCTACCGGGTGTCGGCGTCACGATCTACAAATTTGATGACAATTTCATGTCCTTTGTCCGCGGCGCTATCCAACGTGAAGCCGAAGGAAAACTCGATCTGACACTGGTCGATTCGGCCAATGACCAAGCCAAACAAAACGAACAAGTCGACGGCTTTATCCAAAAAGGCGTCAAGGTCCTGGCCATCAACCTGGTCGATCCGCAGGCTGCCAGTGCCATCATCGAAAAGGCCAAAGTGGCTGATCTGCCGGTCGTGTTCTATAACAAGGAACCGGACCAATCGGCGATGGATTCCTATGATAAGGCCTGGTATGTCGGGACGCGTTCGGCCGAATCAGGTGAGATCCAAGGTCAAATGATCCTCGATGCCTGGAATGCCAATCCCGATTGGGATAAAAACGGCGACGGTGTCATGCAATACGTTCTGCTCAAGGGCGAACCGGGTCATCCCGATGCCGAAGCTCGCACCAAGTATGCGGTCGAGACCGTAGTGAACGGTGGCGTTCAGGTAGAAGAGCTTGAACTCCAGACCGGTATGTGGGATACAGCCAAGGGCAAAGACCTGATGGATACCTGGATCTCCAAGCACGGTGATGCGATCGAAATGGTCATCGCCAACAATGACGCCATGGCGCTGGGTGCGTTGACATCGCTCGAAGCGGCCGGCTATATGGTCGAGGGTAAATTTGTGCCGATCGTCGGAGTCGATGCCATCCCGGATGCACTGGCAAAAATCGAAGAAGGCAAGCTTGTCGGTTCGGTCCTCAATGATGCCGGTAACCAAGGCAAGGCTGTGATCGATCTGGCCAACAACCTGGCCAATGGCAAGGATGTCCTGGAGGGACTCGACTGGACGCTCGATGAAGCCAAAGCGGTCCGGGTACCTTATAAAGCCATCACGCTCGACAATCTCGACGACGCCAAAGCCTCTTACGGACAATAAGCCATAACCCAATCAAGAGTGCATAGCCATTATGCACTCTTTTTTTTCAAAAGAAGGAACCGATGGAAAAATACCTGTTGCAAATGGAACACGTCGACAAGTCGTTTCCCGGGGTGCGGGCACTCAGTGATGTCACCCTCAATGTCCGCTATGGCAGTGTCCACGCCCTGCTGGGAGAAAACGGGGCCGGCAAGTCGACTCTGATGAAATGCCTGTTTGGGATCTATCATATGGATGCCGGGCGGGTGATCTTTGATGGCGAAGAGGTCCAGATCAAGTCGTCGCTCGATGCGCTGCGCCAGGGGATCAGCATGGTCCACCAGGAGCTAAACCAGGTGAAGACGACCCGGATCGTCGATAATATCTGGCTGGGGCGCTTCCCCCGCAAGGGTTTGTTTGTCGATGAAAAGCAGATGGTGGAGCGGACCCGGGAGATCTTTTCCGATCTTGGGATCGATCTCGATCCCAAGCTAAAGACCGAAAAGCTGACCGTGTCACAGGCCCAGATGGTCGAGATCGCCAAGGCAGTATCGTATGATTCGAAGCTGATCGTGATGGATGAACCGACCTCCTCCTTATCCCAAAAGGAGGTCGATCAGCTGTTTGTCATCATTCGCCGACTGCAGGAGAAAAATGTCAGCGTCATCTATATCTCCCACAAGCTCGATGAGATCAAGGAAATCGCCGATGAGGTGACGATCCTAAGAGATGGCGAGTGGATCACCACCCAGGGGATCGACGAGCTCTCCACGGCCGAGATGATCAATCTGATGGTCGGTCGCTCGCTCGATAATCGTTTCCCCGAGATCACCCATACCCGAGGCGATGTCATCATGCAGGTGGAGGGGCTGACGGCTCAGGATCCGACATCGATCAAGGATGTGTCATTCGATCTCTACCGAGGAGAGATCCTCGGTGTGGCCGGACTGGTCGGAGCCAAACGGACCGATCTGCTCGAGTGTCTCTTTGGGGAACGGACCGTCAAATCCGGTACCATCACGATGGATGGGCAGGTGATCGAGAATCATTCACCGGCCGAAGCCATCAAGCATAAATTTGCTTTGGTGACCGAAGAGCGCCGGGCGACCGGGATCTTTGGCGATCTCAGTATCCGCTTCAATGCCACGATCTCCAATCTCGGCAGCTACCTACAACGCTTTTTGCTAAACGACCGCGCGATCACCAAGTCGACCGCCTGGGTGATCGATGCCATGCGCGTCAAGACCCCGACCCAGCGGACCAAGATCAAGGCGCTCTCGGGGGGCAATCAACAAAAGGTCATCATCGGCCGCTGGCTTCTGACCGAGCCCGACATCTTCTTGATGGATGAACCCACCCGGGGCATCGATGTCGGAGCCAAGTATGAGATCTATCAGCTGATGATGAATCTGGCCAAGGACGGCAAGGCCGTCATGATGGTATCATCCGAGCTGCCCGAGATCATCGGGGTGGCTGATCGCATCCTCGTCATGAGCAATGGCCGGCTGGCCGGCATCCTCGATGGTGAGATCGCGACTCAAGAAGAAATCCTGCGTCTGTCTGCGCTTTACTTATAGGAGAAACCATGAACCTATTACGCAAATTACAACGAAAGCAAGTTGAAGAAATCAATCGTCCGGGAAAGCGCGGCATCGTCCAGTTCCTGATGGATTATGTGATTTATCTGGTGCTGTTCATTCTGTTTATCGTGATCGTAGCCATCAATCCGGCCTTCTTGAGCTGGGGCAATTTCGGCAATATCCTGCAGCAATCGTCGACCCGGATCATCTTTGCTCTCGGGGTCGGCGGCATCATCGTCGCCAAGGGGACCGATCTGTCGCTGGGCCGTCAAGTCGGTCTGGCGGCCGTCATCTCGGCCTCGCTTCTGCAAAATGTCGGCTACACCTATCGGATGTATCCCAATCTGCCACAGCTGCCGGTCATCCTGCCGATCCTATTGGTGATGCTGGTGACGATGCTGGTCAGCATGGTCAATGGCTTTGTCGTGGCCAAGCTCAAGGTCGATGCCTTTATCGCGACGCTGGGGATGATGATCATCGCCTATGGTCTGACGTCGATCTATTTTGATCGGCCACCGCTGGGAGCGTCTCCGATCGGCTCACTCGATCCTCGCTTTACGATCCTGGCGACCGGGCGGTTGAACCTCGGCTTTATCCGGATCCCCTATATCATCATCATCGCGGCCGTCACGGTGGTGCTGCTGTGGATCATTTGGAATAAGACCCGGTTTGGCAAAAACATTTTTGCCGTTGGCGGCAATCTCGAGGCGGCCAGAGTCAGCGGCGTCAATGTCACCCGGACTCTGATCACCGTATTTGCCCTGGCGGGTCTGCTCTATGGAATGGGCGGTGCGCTGGAGGCGGCTCGAGTCGGCTCGGCCACCAATAATACCGGCAATGGCTATGAGCTCGATGCCATCAGTGCCTGCATCGTCGGCGGTCTGTCATTCAATGGCGGGATCGGCTCGATCTCAGGCATCGTGACGGGCGTCCTGATCTTCCAGGTGATTGCCTATGGTCTGAACTTTATCAGCGTCACCCCGTATCTGCAGAATGTCATCAAGGGTCTGATCATTATCATCGCTGTGGCGATCGACTCGCAAAAGTACGCCACCAAGAAGTAGGTGCCTATGTTGCTACAATCAGCCGGTCCTATCCGACTGGCCGACCCCGAGCGGGTGTATTTCTCGCCCGGTCGGGTCAATCTGATCGGCGAGCATTTGGATTATAATGGCGGTCATGTCATGCCGTGTGCCATCGATCTGGGAAATACCTTTCGCCTCGCCAGTCGAAGCGATGACATCGTGCGGGCTGCCTCGGGCAATTTCAGCCGTCAGGGGATCTACGAATTTCGTCTCTCGGACATCGAGCGTCTCTCACCGGTGTCGTGGCAGCAGTACCTGATCGGATCGCTCCGCACCCTGATCGCTCACGGCGCCGTTTTCCCCCACGGCTTCGAGCTCTTGGTCGAGGGCAATCTCCCCGGGGGTGCCGGGCTCAGCTCGAGCGCCTCGGTCGTGACAGGCTATCTCTACAGTCTAAACGATCGCTTCGGCTTTGGCTTCTCGAAGCTCGAGCTGGCACTGATGGCCAAGGAGGTGGAGAACCGCCACATCGGTGTCAACTGCGGCATCATGGATATGTATGCCATCTTGTTTGGCCGGGAGGATCACCTCGTCTATCTCGACACCCAGGCCATCACCCACGAGCTGGTGCCGCTGGAGCTGGGGGAATATCAGCTGGTGATCTCAAATACCAATAAAAAGCGAAGTCTCCAGAGCAGTGACTACAATGAGCGGCGAGACAGCTGTGAACTGGTGGCCCGAGCGGCCGGCAAGCCGCTGGCTGAGCTCAGCCTGGCGGAGCTGGACGCGCTAGGGGTCTCGGAGCTGGCCCGAAAGCGAGCCCGCTACGTGATTTTAGAAGAGAAACGGACCAGACAGGCCAGAGCCGCGCTCCACCAAGGCGATATCAAGGCCTTTGGCCGCCTGATGGATCAGAGCCATCACGGCCTAAAAGAAGAGTTTGAGGTCACCGGCCGAGAACTCGACGCCCTGGCTCAGGCCTGCCGCGACTTCGGAGCCATCGGCTCCCGCATGACCGGCGCCGGCTTTGGCGGTTGTGTCGTCAGTCTGTTTCCAAAGTCTGAGCTAAGCGAGGTCCTGGCTAGGGTGTCTGATCACTACCAAGCCGACACCGGCCTGACACCGGATCACTACCTTGTCCGTGCCGCCGGTGGCACCAGTCGAAGGAGCGTCTAAATGGCTATTTTAGTTTGTGGGGGAGCCGGCTTTATCGGCTCGCACTTCGTGGAGTTTTTGTTAGAGCAGGGCGAGGCGGTCGTCGTCGTCGACAATCTCGCCACCGGTCACCGGGCGTCTCTGCCCGAAGGCCCGTTTTATCAGCTCAGCCTGGCGGATAAGGCCAGCCTGGCGGAAATATTTCGTGAGCATGATATCGAAGCGGTCGTCCATTTTGCCGCCTTTTCCTTGGTCGGTGAAAGCATGGACCAGCCGCTAAAATACTTTGAGAACAATGTCTGTGCCACCAATGCTCTGCTTCAAGTGATGATAGAGGCCGGCTGTGATAAGCTGATCTTTTCCTCGACGGCGGCCGTCTATGGTGAAGCCGGTGAGGCGCTGATCCGTGAGACCGATCCGACGCGGCCGACCAATGCCTATGGTGAGAGCAAGCTGATGATGGAAAAGATCATCGATTGGGCGGCAAGATCGTCAGACCTTCGCTATATCGCCCTGAGATATTTCAATGTCGCCGGGGCCTCGGCCGGCGGCCGGATCGGGGAGGATCATCGGCCGGAGACCCATTTGATCCCGCTGGCCATCAAGGCAGCCCTAAATGATCAACCGATCAAGCTGTTTGGTGATGACTACCCGACGCCCGATGGCACCTGCATCCGTGACTATATCCACGTCCAGGATCTGGTAGCGGCTCACTATCTGGCCCTAAATGCCCTGCGTGATGGGGCGGCCAGTGATACCTTCAACCTCGGCTATGGTCGGGGCTATTCGGTCCGACAGATCCTGGAGGCGGTCGAGGCGGTGGCCAAACGGCCGCTCCGGATCGTGAGAGCCCCTCGGCGAGCGGGCGATCCGGCTAGGCTCGTGGCATCGGCTGATAAAATCAAACAAGCCCTTGGCTGGAAGCCGCGTCATGACGACCTGAACGACATCATCTTATCTGCCTACCGCTGGTTTGAAGCCAATCCGAAAGGCTATCCCCATGATTGATCGCGCCATCGATGCCCTGACTGATCACTATCAGTCGCTGGGACTTTTGGGACAACTCGACCGAGAATACTGTCGAAACCGAGCCTTTAGCCTGCTACAAGAAGAACCGGTGGCCTATCAGCCGTCCTCGATCGACCGAAGGAGCGCTCTTCAGCTATTGCTTCAGGCGGCTAGGGACAAGGGGCTACTGGCCGGAGAGGGCGTCGCCTTCGAGGATGACTTTATAGCTCGGCTGACGGATCTGTTCATGCCAAGACCAAGCGAATACACGGCGATCGTCGCCAATATGCCCGATGCCAAAGCGGCCACCGATTGGATGTACCGGGTGGCGGTCGATACCGATTATGTCAAGTCGGATCGGGTGAAGAACAATATCCATCACCGCTACCAAGCCGAATACGCTCAGGTGGAGATCACGATCAATGTCTCCAAACCGGAGAAATCGCCTGAGGAGATCCGGCTGGCGAGCACTGCCTCGGCCGGCTATCCGGCCTGTCTGCTGTGTCGCGAGAATGTCGGTCTATCGGATGTGCCGCGTCCGCCCAGGGCGCATCATAGGATCTATCCGATCAGCCTAAACGGAGAGGACTATTTCTTCCAGTACTCGCCCTATTCGTATTTTAATGAACACTGCATCATCTTCTCAGGTGAGCACCGGCCGATGGCGATCACACAGGCAGTGGTCGATCGATTCCTCGATTTTGTCGATCAGTTCCCTCATTATTTCATCTCGGCCAATGCGGACCTTCCGATCGTGGGCGGCTCGATCCTGACGCATGACCACTATCAGGGCGGTCGAGCGCTGTTTCCGATCGATGCCTCCCCCGAGACGATCCTATCGGATGAGGCGGAACTAAGAGTAGCTAGGCTTGACTGGCCGATCAGTGCCGTCCGGTTGAGCGGGCAGCGTGCGGCCGTGGCCGGGGCCGCTAAGCGACTGATCGAGGCCTGGCGCGACTACTCCAAGCCTGAGTTTGGGATCCTAGCCAGGACCGACCGGCCGCATAATACCGTCAATCTCCTGGCTCGCCGAGGCGAGGACTATCAGCTGACGCTGCTGTTTCGAAACAATCGGACCGATCAGGCCCATCCCGATGGCATCTTTCATACCCGGCCCATCTGGCAGGTGGTCAAGCGCGAGAACATCGGCATCATCGAAGCCATCGGTCTGGCCATCCTGCCGGCTCGTTTGGTCACGGAGATGGCTCATTTCGAGGAGCTGGAGCAATACCGCGACTGGCTGCGGGTCGTTCCGGAGGCCGAGCCGCTTGAGCGACTGGGCTATACCTTCTCTGAGATCCTAAAGGACTGCGGTGTGTTTAAACAAGACGAGGCCTCGCAGCAGGCGTTTGAGGATTTTCTCCGGGTGGCCTATGAAAACGATTAGTACCGACCACGGTCGGATCAGTGTGGCCGCTCACGGGGCAACGCTTGTCAGCTGGCAGATCCCCTACCGGGGCGGCTGGCGGGAGCTGCTGCTTGTCCCGTCAGACGTCAAGCAGAACCCCGACTATCTGGGCGCCTTTATCGGCCCTTATGCCGGCCGGATCGATTCGACCGACGGCGTCCTCCTCCACGGCGGAAAAGACGGCTACAGCCACCGTCAGTGGCAGCTTACGGTCGGGGAGGATGTGATCACAGCCGAGCTTGCGGAGGAGTCGGTGAGGGTGAGCTATCGATTGGTGCTAGGCGGGCTCGATATCCGGATCCAGGCCGCCCCTGATACGCCGACGCCCTTGAATCTGACATCACATCCCTACTTTCAGTTAGCCGAGAGTGTGTCGGAGCTGTGGCTCTGGATCCCGGCCGATTCGATCGTTGAGACCGATCTGGGGCTCGGTCGCGGCTGGATGGCGGTACCGCCCGAGCTCGATTTCCGACAGCCCCGACTGATCGGTGAGAGCCAGATCGATCACTGCTTTCGGACGGATCGATTAAGCGTCTGGAGTCAAGAGATCCGCCTCGAGCTGACGACAAGCTATCCGTCGGTCGTGGTCTATACGTATGATCAGGCGACCGAGTGGCCGAAGCGAAGTGGCCTGGCCATCGAAGCTCAGCGACCGATCAATTCATTGGCGTATCATCCGGCGGAGCCGGAGTATCATTTGGACCGGCCACTCGAGGCTTGCCTTAAGTGGCGCTGGAGGAGTCAGTATGGCGACGATCAAAGACATAGCCCGTAGGGCAAAGGTATCAAGTGCCACCGTATCCCGGGTGCTAAATCGGGATGAGACCCTGTCGGTCTCTCCCGAGACCAGGCAGCGGGTGCTTGAGATAGCTGAGGAGCTGGGGTATCGGTCCCGTCGCAGGCGTCAGAGCGCCAAACAAAGCGTCGGCGTCATCACCTGGCACTCCCGAGCCGTCGAATCGGAGGACTTCTATTATCAGACGATTCGTAAGGGCGTCGAATCGGCCTTGATGCGGGCCGGCATCCAGCCGCGTCTGATCTATAAGGACGAGGATGCCACCGCAGCCATGAGCGCCCCGCTCGATGGACTGATCGTGATCGGGAAGTTCAGTGATGATGAATTGATGGGCTATCAGGCCCTGGCCTCCCAGGTGGTACTGGTCGATTCGATGACGGAGCTGAGCGAGGTCGACTCGGTCAGCGTCGATCTCTATCAATTGGCGATCGACGGCCTGCGGGCGATGCATCAGCGCGGCGTCAAACGTTTTGGCTTTATCGGCGGCCGAGAAATGGTCGGGACGCATAAGCACGCCTTTATCGATAAGCGGGAGCTGGCGTTTCGCGACTTTTTAAGTGACCTGGGCGAAGCGGCCGAACCGCCGCGGATCTATGTCGGTGAGTTTGGGATCAAAACCGGGTATGAATTGATGCAACGGGCGATCCGTGAAGGCCCCCTGCCGGATGCCTTCTTTATCGCCAGTGACTATTTAGCCTTGGGAAGCCTTCGCGCCCTGCATGAAGCGGGCATCGCTGTCCCGGCTCAGGTGCGTCTGATGAGCGTCAATAATCTCGAGATGACCCAGTACGCCTCACCGACGCTGACGACGATCGAGATCCCGCAGACCCATCTGGGCGAGACGGCGGTCGATCTGCTGCTCGAACGCCTGGCCGGACGGACGTATTCCAAACGGGTGATCCTGCCCTACCGCATCATCTGGCGGGAATCCTTCCCGGAAGAGGAGGTCGAATGAAGACGATCTATTTAGCCGGCGGCTGCTTTTGGGGCGTGGAGGACTATTTCCAGCGCACCTATGGGGTAAGCGATGTCGTCTCGGGCTATGCCAATGGCCTAACGGACAATCCCACCTATGAAGCCGTCTGCTATGAGGGGACCGATCATGCCGAGACCGTTAAGATCAGCTATGATCCGGCCCGAGTGACCCTTGAATATCTGCTCTATCGCTATATGTCGATCATCGATCCCACCAGCCTCGATCAACAGGGCAATGATCGCGGCCGGCAGTATCGGACCGGCATCTACTATGAATCAGAAGACGATCGACAGGTGGCTGAGCGGGTTCTTTCGGCCACAGCCAAGCACTACACCAAGCCGCTGGTGGTCGAGCTCAAGCCGATCGAGCATTTCTACGATGCTGAGAGCTATCATCAGAACTACCTGGTCAAAAACCCGATGGGCTATTGTCATATCCATCAGGATCCCGAGGCGGTGTTCATCCCGGCCGATCTCTACCGCCAAAATAGCCATGAGCTGAGCCCAAAGGCCCAAGCCATCGCCTACCATCAGGGGACAGAGGCTCCCTTCTCACACGGCTATCACAGCCTGGATGAGCCGGGGATCTATGTCGATGCCGTCTCCGGTGAGCCGTTGTTCTCGTCGCGTGATAAATACGACGCCCTGTGCGGCTGGGCCAGCTTCGTTCGGCCGATCGCCCCGGAGGTCATCACCGAGCATCCCGATGACTCGCATGGCATGCTTCGGACCGAGACCCGCGCCCGGGTATCCGGCATCCATCTGGGTCATGTGTTTAGCGACGGACCGATCGAGCGGGGCGGACTTCGCTACTGCATCAATGGGGCAGTGCTTCGCTTTATTCCGGAGGACGACCTAGACCGGACCGGCTACGGCTATCTAAAGAGTGAGCTCTAAAAACTCCAAAATGAACCAGTTTTCGTTTCTTTGTCTGCAATAGTTTGCAGAAGTCGCTATAATTGCAGAAAATTGCAAGCAATAAATTGCAGTTAATCCCTAAGAGCTTGAAAAAGCTCTTCTTTTTTTGGCATAGTATTTGCTATAATGAGGGAGGAGGTGCTAATGGGAAAACGAATACTAGTCATCAATCCTGGTTCGACGTCGACCAAGGTAGCCTACTATGTTAATCAGTCGGCTCTTCATCAGAGGACGATCGAACATCAGCCGGACGATCTAAAGCAGTACGAGCATGTGGCCGATCAGTTCGAGTATCGCAAGCAAGCGGTCCTGGAATGGTTCGAGGGCCTATCGCTCAGTGATCACGGCCTGGAGGCCGTCGTCGGGCGAGGCGGGATCCTGCGACCGATCCCAAGCGGTACATATCAAGTCTCACCGGCCATGATCGAGGATCTGCACGATACGACCCGAGGCGAGCACGCCTCCAATCTGGGCGCCCTGATCGCACAGGCCATCGCCGATGAAAAGGCGGTCCCGGCCTATATCGTCGATCCGGTGGCGGTCGATGAGTTCAATGACGTGGCCCGGATATCGGGTCTAAAAGAGATCACCCGTTACTCGCTGGGCCATGCGCTAAACATTCGAGCCACCTCGATCCGCTACGCCAAGGAGGTCGGCCAAAATGTCTCCGATCTCAACCTGATCGTCGCTCATCTGGGCGGTGGCATCAGTGTGGCTGCCATCGAGCTGGGGCGAACGATCGATATCAATAACGCCAATGAGATGGGACCCTTCTCACCCGAGCGGACCGGAGGACTGCCGGTCTGGGCGGTGGCGGAGCTGATCTTTGCCGGCCGGTTCAAGAATTTCAGTGAATGCAAGCAGTGGCTTCGCGGCCAAGGCGGTGTCACGGCCTATCTTGGCACGAGCGATATGCGCGTCGTCAATCAGATGATCCAAGACGGCGATGAGCGGGCCAAGCTGATCGCCGAGGCGATGGCCTATCAGATCGGTAAGGAGATCGGTCTGGCGGCTACGGTCCTATCG
Source organism: Tissierellia bacterium (assembly GCA_012838225.1). Lineage (GTDB taxonomy): Bacteria > Bacillota > Clostridia > Peptostreptococcales > Acidaminobacteraceae > DUPT01. Next base: position 29,974 of record DUPT01000035.1, on the reverse strand, counting down.
GGCCAAGTCGATGCCATCCTATTGACCGGCGGCGTTGCCCACAACAAACGAATCACCGACTTTATCACCCAGATGGTCCACTGGATCGCACCGATCAGGCTCTATCCGGGTGAGGATGAAATGGAAGCACTGGCCATGGGGACGCTCCGGGTGTTGACCGGAGAAGAAGCGGCCAAAGACTATGCAACGGAGGTCAAGCGTGATTAAAAGCTTTGACGAAGTACTACAAGCGGCGGCCGCCCTCGAGGATAAGAAGCTGGCCGTCTGTAAAGCCGAAAATGAAGAAGTCCTGCAAGCGGTCGAGATGGCCCGCACCGCCGGTATCGCCCACAGCATACTGGTAGGCGATGAGGCCAAGATCAAGGCCATGCAGCAGGCCCTTGGCATCGATCCGGCCAACTATGAGTTCATCGATTCGACCGATGATCAGACAACGGCTCTGGAGGCCGTGAAGCTGGTATCGGGTGGAACAGCCGATGTCTTGATGAAGGGCGTCATCGATACGGCGACGATCCTGAAGGCGGTCCTGAATAAAGAGGTCGGCCTTCGCATGAGTAAGGTCATCTCGCATATCGCGCTGTTTAGTCTGCCGCATTATCATAAGATGCTGCTGGTGACGGATGCGGCGATGAATATCGCCCCCGATGTCGAGGCGAAGGAGCTGATCATTAAAAACGCCCTCCATGTGACCAAAGCGCTCGGCATCGATCAGGCCAAGGTGGCCGTCGTTTGCGCCAAGGAGTCGGTATCGGATAAGATGCCGGCCACGCTCGATGCGGCTGAGCTTCGTGAGCGTGATATCCCGGGAGCACTGGTCGATGGCCCGTTTGCCCTCGATAATGCCGTCAGTCAGGACTCGGCTCGGATCAAGGGGATCGATTCTCCCGTCGCCGGTGATGCCGATATCGTCTTGATGCCCGATATCGAAGGCGGCAATATCCTGTATAAAGCCCTGGGCTTTTTGACCGATAGCAAGGGAGCCGGCATCATCGTCGGCGCTCGGCGGCCGATCGTATTGACCAGCCGGGCCGACGAAGAAGAAGCCAAACTCAACTCCATCGCCCTGGCGATCCTCGTCAGTGAAAGCATGAAGGAGCACTAGATGTTTCGAATCCTATCGATCAATCCCGGTTCCACCTCGACCAAGATCGCGCTGTATGATAATGAACAGGAGGTCTTCAATAAGACGCTGCGTCACTCCGAAGCCGAGATCGCCCAGTACGACTCGATCATCGATCAGGCGGAGTTTCGCCGTCAGATGGTGATGGACGCCCTGGCTGAGAGTGATATCAATATCCAAAAGCTGTCGGCCATCGTCGGCCGTGGCGGCCTGGTCAAGGCCATCCCCGGCGGCACCTATGCCATCACCGAAGGGCTGTTGAGCGATGTCCGTAAATCGGAGAAAGGCGAGCACGCCTCCAATCTGGGGGCCATCCTGGCGCATGAGATCGCCTCGAGCCTTAATCTGCCGTCGTATATCGTTGACCCGGTCGTCGTCGACGAAATGGAACCGATCGCCCGCATCTCGGGTCACCCTGAGATCGAGCGGGTCAGTATCTTCCACGCCCTAAACCAAAAGGCTGTCGCCCATCGCTATGCCAAATCGGTCGGCCGACGCTACGAGGACCTCAACCTGATCATCGCCCATCTGGGCGGCGGGATCTCGGTCGGAGCCCATAAAAAGGGCAAGGTGGTCGATGTCAACAATGCCCTAAACGGCGATGGCCCATTCTCACCTGAGCGATCGGGCGGCCTGCCGATTGGGGACCTGGCGAAGCTGTGCTTCAGTGGGCGCTACACCGAAAAAGAAATCAAGAAGATGATCACCGGCCACGGCGGCTATGTCTCGTATCTGTCGACCAATGACGGCCGTGAGGTCGATAAGCTGGTCGAGGAGGGGGATGAGCAGGCGGCTCTGATCCGCGATGCCATGGGCTATCAGATTGCGAAGGAGATCGGGATGTGTGGCGCCGTGCTAAAAGGTGAGGTCGATCAGATCATCCTGACCGGCGGCCTGGCCTACGGCCGATACATGACCGACTATATCACCGCCCGGGTCGAATTCATCGCACCGGTCTCGGTCTATCCGGGAGAGGATGAGATGAGTGCCTTGACTGAAGGGGCGCTGCGGATCCTGCGCGGTGAGGAAGAAGCCAAAAACTATGACGACTATTAAGATCATCACCGGCCACTACGGCAGCGGTAAGACCGAATTTGCCGTCAGTCTGGCGATGCAGCTGGCTGAGCAGGGCCGACAGGTCGCGCTGAGTGATCTCGATATCGTCAATCCCTATTTTCGATCCCGCGAACGAGCCGAGGCGATGGAGGCCAAGGGCATCCGCGTCATCAGCTCCTCGCTCGGTCACGCCTCGACACTCGATCTGCCGGCCGTCTCGGCTGAGATTCGGGGGCCGATCAATGATCCGGACTATGATGTCATCATGGATTTGGGGGGCGATGAGGTCGGTGCTCGAGTGGTGGTGGCCTTTAGTGAAGATATCAAGCGCCGCGGCTATGAGATGCTGCTGGTCATCAATGCCTATCGACCGGAAACGAGTGATGTGGCCGGCGTCATGCGATATCTCGAAGGCATCGAGTACACCTCGAAGCTGGAGTTTACCGGTCTGATCGTCAATACCCACCTGATCTGGGATACGACGACCGAGGACGTGCTGGCCGGTCTTGAGCTGGCCCGAGAGGTGTCTAAGCAGACGGGCTTGCCCATCCGCTATATCAGCGCCATCCCGAGTGCGCTGGCGGGACTGCCTGAGGATACCGAGGGCGAACAATTACCCATTGGCATGTACATGCGCGATGCATGGATGTAAATAAGGAGGAAAGAATGGCCAAAGGAAAAGTCACTTTCAATCAGGATATCTGTAAAGGCTGTGGGCTGTGTGTCAGCGTCTGCCCGACCAATATCCTGGCGATGGACGAGAAGGCGATCAATCGCAAGGGCTATCACCCGGCGACGGTGGTCGAGCCTGAGAATTGTATCGGTTGCGCCAATTGCGCGATGATGTGTCCTGATCTAGTGATTACTGTAGAAAGAATGTAGGAGGAATCCATGTCAAAAGTTCTGATGAAAGGCAACGAAGCCATCGGCGCCGCCGCCATCGCTGCCGGATGTAAATACTTTTTCGGCTATCCGATCACCCCGCAGAGCGAGCTCCCGGAATATATGTCGGCTCATCTGCCTCGGGTCGGAGGCGTCTATCTGCAAGCGGAATCGGAAGTCGCCGCCATCAATATGGTCTATGGCGCCGCCGGGACCGGCAAACGAGTCATGACCAGTTCTTCCTCACCGGGCATCGCCTTGAAACAAGAAGGTATTTCCTACATAGCCGGCGCGGAGCTACCGTGTGTCATCGTCAATATCGTCCGGGGCGGACCGGGTCTGGGAAGCATCCAGCCGGCCCAATCGGACTATAATCAATCGACCCGTGGGGGCGGCGATGGCGACTACCGGTTATTGGTCTATGCACCGGGCAGCATCCAAGAGATGGTCGACCTGGTCCAGATCGCCTTCGATAAAGCCGATTACTACCGCAATCCCGTCATGGTCCTGGGCGATGGCATGATGGGTCAAATGATGGAGCCGGTCGAATTCAAAGACGACCTGCCGAAGATGGAGCTGCCGGAAAAAGACTGGGCCACCACCGGCACCAAGGGTCAAAGAAAGCCCAATGTCATCAATTCACTCTATCTGGCCGCTGAGGAGCTCGAGCAGCACAATATCCGACTCCAGAAGAAATACGATGAAATGAAGCAAAACGAGGTCCGCTACGAAGAGTATCAGATCGAGGACGCCGAGCTCGTCATCGCCGCCTACGGCACGACCGCCCGGATCGCCAAAGCCGCCGTCGATCAGCTCCGAGAGGCCGGCATCAAGGTCGGACTGTTCCGGCCGATCACCGTCTGGCCCTATCCGTATGATGTCGTCAAAAATCTACCGGAATCCGTCAAGCATATCCTATGCGTCGAGATGAGCATGGGTCAAATGATCGATGACGTCCGGATCGGCAATGAAGGTCAACGTCCGGTCCACTTTGTCGGCCGCTCGGGCGGGATGATCCCGACGCCGCAACTGGTCGTCGATAAAGTCAATGAAATCCTGAATGGAGGCAAGTAATGGCTGTTGTATTTCAAAAAACCAGGGGATTGACCGACGTTGAGACCCATTATTGTCCCGGTTGTACCCATGGCATCATCCACCGCCTGGTGGGTGAGGTCCTGGAGGAGCTGGGCGTCTTAGACGAAGCCATCGGGGTCGCTCCGGTCGGCTGCTCCGTCTTAGCCTACAACTACTTCAATTGCGATATGTCCGAAGCCGCTCACGGCCGGGCTCCGGCGGTTGCCACCGGTATCAAGCGTTTGCTGCCGGAAAATGTCGTATTTACTTATCAGGGCGACGGGGACCTCGCCTCGATCGGAACGGCCGAGATCGTTCACGCCGCCCACCGAAGTGAGAATATCACCACCATCTTCGTCAATAATGCCATCTACGGCATGACCGGCGGCCAAATGGCTCCGACCACCATGATCGGTCAACGGACCACCACCTCGCCCTATGGCCGCGATGCCGCCACGACCGGCATGCCGATCAAGATCAGTGAGATGCTGGCTCAGGTCCCGGGGGCGACCTTCGTGGAGCGGGTAGCCGTCAATACACCGGGCAATGTCAGAAAAGCCAAAAAGGCCATTAAGCGGGCGTTTGAGCTGCAGCTGGCCGGCAAGGGCTTTGGCATCATCGAGGTGCTATCGACCTGTCCGACCAACTGGGGCCTCGATCCCGTCAAGGCACTGCGCTGGCTGGAAGACAATCTGATGGTCTATTATCCTCTGGGCAACTTCCGCGATTATCAGGAGGTGGAGAATGCTTAATGAACGAGTCATTTTAGCCGGGTTTGGCGGCCAAGGGATCATGCTGATGGGTCAATTGCTGACCCAAGCCGGCATGGATGAGAACAAGGAAGTGTCCTGGCTGCCCTCGTATGGACCGGAAATGCGCGGCGGTACCGCCAACTGTGATGTCATGATCTCGGAGAAGCCGATCGCTTCGCCCATCATCTCAAACGATGCCACCAGTGCCATCGTCATGAACCTGCCCTCGATGGTGAAGTTTGTGCCGGAGGTGGTCGGTGGCGGCTATGTGTTCGTCAACTCCAGCCTGATCGAAGAAAAGGTCGAGCGAGACGATGTCACGACCTACTACATTCCCTGCAATGAGATCGCCAATGATCTGGGCAATATGAAGATCGCCAATATGGTGATGCTTGGAGCCTATGTCGAGGTGACTAAGAGCCTCGACCCTGAGAGCGTCCTCAACGCCCTTGAGAAGAAGCTTGGCATGACCAAGGCCTCTCTTATGGGCATTAACCGCGAAGCCTTCGCCAAGGGGGCGGAAGCGGCTCGAGAACAAATATAGTCGACCGGGAAGGAGGGAAACCTCCTTCCTTTGTATTTTGGCCGGAATGTGCTAAGATAGGTCTCAGAAAAAACGAGGAGAAACTATGGGACAATTTTTTGGGACAGACGGCGTTCGCGGCATCGCCAATCTCGATTTGACAAATGAGCTGGCCTATGAGCTGGGACGCTACGGGGCCTATGTGCTGACAAAACATATCGCCGGCGATAAGGCTCGGATCATCATCGGTAAAGACACGAGGCTTTCGAGTGATATGCTCGAGTCGTCACTGATCGCCGGCATCCTGTCGGTCGGCTGTGATGTCATCCGAGTCGGTGTCGTACCGACACCGGCCATCGCCTACCTTGTCAAGGATCAGGGCTATGATGCCGGCGTCGTCATCAGTGCATCACACAATTCCTATGAATACAATGGGATCAAATTCTTCAATCAACAGGGCTTTAAGCTAAGCGATGATATCGAAGACGAGATCGAACAATATCTGACCGGTGAGAAGACGATCGAGGAGGTCTACACCCACGATAAACTCGGTCATTTCGTCAACCGCTTCGAGCTCTCAGCGCTCTATCTCGACAATGCCAAACGAGCACTAAACCATGACCTCAGAGGTCTACGGGTCATGCTCGATTGTGCCAATGGCGCGACGGCGGGTCTGGCCAAGCTGGCCTTTTTGGACCTGGGAGCCGAGGTGACGGTGCTGAGTGATCAGCCCGATGGCATCAATATCAATCAAGACTGCGGCTCGACACATCTGGGGCAGCTCCAGGCAGCCCTGGCCGAGGGCGACTATGATTTCGGTCTGGCCTTTGATGGCGATGGCGACCGAGTCCTGGCGGTCGATCATCACGGCCGCGAGGTCGATGGCGATAAGATCATGGCCATTTGTGCCGGACATATGCATAAGACAGATCAATTGACCAATGGCACGATCGTTGCCACCGTCATGAGTAATCTCGGCTTTATGAACTATGCCAAGGACCAGGGCTTTCGGGTCGAGGTGTCGGCGGTGGGTGACCGCTACGTGCTGGAAAAGATGCTCCAGGGCGGCCATAAGCTCGGCGGCGAGCAATCCGGCCATATCATCTTTTTAGATCGCAATTCGACCGGGGATGGCATCCTGACCGGACTCATCCTGGCCGAGGCGCTGATGGACTCGGGGATCTCGTTGGCCGAGTGGAATGATCGCATCCCGCGCTACCCGCAGGTGCTCGTCAATGCCCGAGTGAATAAGGATAGGAAAAACGACTATCAGACCATTGCCGAGATCAATCAGAAGATCGATCAGATGGAGGCATCGCTTCAGGGCAAGGGCCGGGTACTGATCAGACCCTCCGGCACCGAGCCACTGGTGAGGGTGATGCTGGAGGGTGAGAACCAAGCGGCTCTTCAGGAAATGGCTGAGGAGCTGGCCGGACTGTTCGAGCGGTATCTGCAGTAGAAGAAAAAAGTGACCCAAATGATAAAAGACCTCCCAAAAAACGGGAGGTCTTTTTCAGATGGAAGGGTGACTAGTGACGTTGTCCCATCACCAGTTGCTTCAGGAAAATCAGGATCACAGCCCCGATGATCGAGAAGATGACGCCCGGCAGTGAGAATTCGGCGAAGGTTCCACCGACTGTCATCGTGGAAATCCAGCCGCCGATCAGCGAGCCGATGATACCGACGATGATGTTGCCCAGGATACCGCGCTGATCCTTCATGATCACACCGGCGATCCAACCTACGATTGCACCAAAAATTAACCAAATAATTAAACCAATCATTTCTGTCTCCTTTTCTTATTGTTCGTGATGGTTTGTTTTATATAGGCCGGGTGGGACTTTTAGGTCCCGCCCGGCACCTACATACAGTGATAGAACCTAGAACCGGTTCAGGTAGTCCGCCATCTGGCGATCGGCCTCTTCGTCACTCAGACCGTAGTAATACTTGAGCTTGCCTCTTAGGATATGGCGATCTCCTTGGATGACATCCAGGTCGTCGTCAGTCAGCTTGCCCCATTGGCGTTGGATCTGACCCTTGATCTGATCCCATTTGCCGGCCAGGGGATTGTCGAAATCGACGTCGTCATACGTTCGGGTGCGATAGCTTCGGTAGTGCTCATCGATCTCACGCTCGGCAGTCGCTTCGTCCCAGCCATAGCTGTCTCGAAGACGCGTGCTGAGGGCTCGGCGATCGCCCCGGATCGATTCGACATCCTCATCGGTCAACCGATCCCATTTTTGCTTGAGGGTGTGTTTGAAATCCTCCCAGCCCTCGCGGAGATCATCGCCCAGATCATCGCCTTGGCGATCGAGATCGCTCCAGCGGGTGTCATTGTGACGAGCCGCTCGGATCTGATCGTCATAATAGTCGTGGATCTCACGATCAGCCATGGCCTCATCCCAGCCGTAGTGGTGCTGGAGTCGGCTTCTTAGCAGTTCGCGGTCGCCCTTGATGCTATCGAAGTCATCGTCTGTCAGGCGGTCCCAACGTTGTCTGGTGCCTTCGCGCAGATTGTCCCATTGGTCGACCAGATAGCTGTCGGTCTCCATCGGGTAGCGCTCGTCACCCAGTCTGGGGTCTTCGCGGAAATAGTCGCGCTCCTCGAGCTGATCACTCATGGCCTCAGGTTGCAGGATGCGATCGATGTCGACGGTCCGATCGATATGATCGTCGACCATCACCAAGATCTTACCTTGCCTGATCTGTTCGTCATAGACCCGGGCCTCGTCTTCATCAAAGCCCATCTCGACCAGCGCACCGACCAATCCACCGACGGCTCCGCCGGTCAGGGCACCGACCAGGGCGGCTCCGACCGGTCCAACGGCCAGAAACGGTCCGATGCCAGGGATAGCGATCAGTCCCAGTTCAATCAAAAGGGCCCCGAGTCCACCAACCAATCCGCCAGTCACTGCGCCCGTGGCGGCAGCACTGCCGGTCTCATCCATCAGTTGTCCATCGGCGACATAGTCCTTCATGGTCTCGTCGCGTGATACAACCGATATTTCTTCGTTGGTAAAGCCGAGGTCTTGCAGCTGGCGAATGGCCGCAATGGCGTCTTCGCTGTTATTGAATACTCCTACTTTACGTCTCATGATGTTTTCCTTTCTCTAAGTGGTTTCGCTTGGTTGTCTGAGACTGTGTCAGTCTCCTCCGGGAGAAAAGTACGATTACGGTCGGTCGGTTATTGTATTGGAGTCGTCGCCTAACTTGTACCCCCAAAAAAACAATTGTTCTCACAATATTGACCTTAATAAATTGTAATAATTAAGCAAGGCTAGCAAATGCAAAGGCTGAGGCTGGTTTTGCACCGGTCAGTTTTCCCTGAAAAAACGATCATTTGGCTCTTTTTTGAAAAATAACCGTGTGATATAATAGCACAGTCAAAAAAAGAAACGGGAGGCCGCTATGTGTGGAATCGTTGGATATATTGGACAGGGACCGTCCTCGCCCGTACTGGTCGAAGGACTCTCCAAACTAGCCTATCGGGGCTACGACTCCTCCGGGATCGCTTTTCTCGATAATGGCAGCATCACCGTCCAAAAGGCCGCCGGTAAGCTTGAGAAGCTGACCGAGCGACTGATCATCGGCGGGGATGAAGGCATCGGGATCGGTCATACCCGCTGGGCGACCCACGGACCGGCCACGACCGAAAACGCCCATCCCCATCTGTCGCAGCATAAACAGATCGTGATCGTCCATAACGGGATCATTGAAAACCATCTGGCGCTTAAAAACGAGCTGTCGTGGTTCGGTTATGATACGTATCTCTCAGAGACCGACAGTGAGGTGGTCGCCCACCTGATCGAACACTTCTACCGCTCCTCCCACGATCTGCTCGAAGCGCTCCATCAGGCGGTCGAGAAGATGGAGGGCTCGTATGCGATCGCCGCACTGGCGGCTGATCGGCCGCAAGAGATCGTCGCGGTGCGAAAGAACTCGCCGCTCATCATCGGCTTAGGTGAGGGAGAGAACTTTCTGGCCAGCGACGTGCCGGCCATCCTCAGTCGGACTCGGCGGGTGATGTATCTAAATGATGATGAATACGCCCGTCTGGGGCGTGAAAAAGTCGAGATCTTTGCGAGGGATCTCAGCCCGATCGACCGGGAGGTCTGTCAGATCGATTGGGATATCAAGACGGCCGAGAAGGGCGGCTATGATACCTTCACCCTGAAAGAGATCCATGAGCAGCCCAGGGCGATCCGGGAGACCATCAGCCACCGGATCAAGCAGGGCCGGTTGTCGCTTGAATTGGAGCTGCTGGAGAGTATGGCGCCCTCACTTCAGCGGATCACTATCGTCGCCTGCGGGACGGCCTATCACGCCGGACTGATCGGAAAGACGGTGATCGAGGAGCTGGTGGGGCTGCCGGTCCAGGTGGAGATCGCCAGTGAGTTTTGGAGTGTCGCCCGGTTTCTGACACCGGCTGATCTGGTGATCGCTGTCTCACAATCGGGCGAGACGATCGATACCCTCCAGGCCATCCGCCTAGCCAGACGGGCCGGGGCCAAGGTCCTGAGCATCCTAAACGTTGTCGGATCGACCCTGGCAAGAGAGTCGGATGCGGTTCTCTATACCTGGGCCGGGCCTGAGATCGGCGTGGCCTCGACCAAGGCCTATACCACCCAGCTGGCCGCCTTCTTTATGTTGGCTCTGAGCCTAAGCGGCAGCGGCCAAGAGGCTGAGCTGTTGGAGCTGGCCGATCAGGTCGATCAGGCCCTGGCCACCGAAGAGACGATCCGGCGGATTGCTCGGGAGCAGGCGGCCAATGAAAAGATCATGTTTTTAGGACGAGGGGTTGACTACTATACGGCTCTGGAGGCTTCTCTTAAGCTAAAGGAGATCTCCTATATCAACTGTCTGGCCATGCCGGCCGGTGAGCTCAAACACGGTACGATCGCCCTGGTCGAACCGGGCACTTGGGTGGTGGCCTTTTTGACCCAGTCTCAGACGTATGACAAGATGGTGTCTAATCTGAAGGAAGTCAGAGCCCGTGGGGCCAAGGTCTTGGCCATCACCTGTCTAAGCGGTGACTCGCTAGCCGATGCGGCCGATGAGATCATTCATTTGCCTAAGACGCTAGAGCACTACGCGCCGATGGTCTCGATCATTCCGGCTCAGCTCTTGGCCTACTATATCGCGACCGAGCGAGGGCTCGACGTCGATCAGCCGAGAAATCTAGCCAAATCGGTCACAGTCGAATAGCATTTAGAGACGACTCGGACGAGTCGTTTTTTTCTGTGTTTATATTGTCTAACAATCCCTTAACCTGAACTTATCCCTGAGCCAATACCGATCCGCTATACTGGAATCGATACCGATGTCTCCGGAAAAGAGGTCCTATGGATTGCCATGTCCATTCTTTATTTTCATCAGATTCTCGCACCACGATCGATCAGCTAAAAGCTCAGGCTCGGCCCATCACCCTGACCGATCACTACGATATCCATGCCCGCCAGGGGAGTGACTTTCGGTTTAACCCGACGGCCTATTTTGAGCAACTGCTGCCGGTACGAGACGACAATTTCTTGATCGGGGTCGAGATCGGTCTACGCCAGGAAGGCGACCGGGAGATCCGGTCGATGCTGGAGGACTATCCGTTTGATTTTGTGTTGGGGAGCGTCCATGCCCCGTTTGATGCGCCGACCAAGCATGACTTCTATATGGATCAGACCTTTTTGGGGATGGATCAGCTGGCTGCTCAGACATATTATTTTGAAGAGGTGCTCCGTTCGGTCGAGTTCTGGCCTGAGATGGATGCTCTATCTCACCTGGATTATGTCATCCGGTCGGCCCAGGCGCCGGGCCGAGAGCTACTGATCGAACCATGCACCGATCTGATCGAAGCCATCTTTATTGCAATGGTCGACCGACAGATCGTCCTGGAGGTCAATACCAGACGCTTTTCTCAGGCGTCGTTTCTTAGTGATTGGCATGGTCTGCTGAAGCTCTATCGCCAAGCCGGTGGCCGCCAGGTGGTACTGGGCTCGGATGCCCACTCGGCTGCCGGGATCTATCGCCATTTCGATCAGGTGGGTCAGATCATTCGCCAATACGGCTTGGAGCGGGTCTATTTTGACCGGCGCGTGATGAAAAAGTGGTAGAAAAAAGAAGATCAGCTGATCTTCTCTTTGGTTTGGCTTATTGCCCCATTTGCTGGCGCAGGTAGGTGAGGATATCGCCGACGGTGCGGACATTCATGATGGCCTCGTCCGGGATCCTCAGGTCGAGCTCGCTTTCGATATTGATGATCATCTCGGCGGCGTCGATGCTGTCGGCCTTGAGATCATCGACCAAGGAGGTCTCCTCGGTGATGCTTGCCGGATCGACATCCATCTGCTCGGCAATGATTCGGGTGACGGTTTCAAACATATAATGCTCCTTTACTTTATCGGCCTGGTCTAGGGCCTTGGCCGGATCTTGCTTTTTAGCTATGAGTGCTGTCTGTCTCATTATAGAACTCCGGCCAGGAAATCTCAAGCTCTGTTTCCCGGTCTTTTTCTTCGCTGAGAAGTTGACGCAGAAGCGCCGTGTCGGAGGAGGCCGGCTGCTTGGCCGGTGCTTCGTCCTTTGGCCGTGATCTAGTCGGTTTGATGGCGGTTGGCTTGAGCTCCTGGGCCCCGGGGCGTGACAGGTCATCGAAGGTCCCCTGGATGATGCGGTAGTCGCCTTCTCCCAGCCATAAGGTCTTGGTCGAGAGCTGATTGAGGAAGTAGCGGTCGTGACTGACAAAGATCAGGGTGCCGGGAAAACTCCTGAGCGCCGCCTCGAGCGTCTCCTTGGACGGCAGATCCAGGTGATTGGTCGGCTCGTCCAGGATCAATAGATTTTTCCCCTCGAGCATCAGCTTCAGCAGTGCCAGGCGGGCCTTTTCGCCGCCGCTGAGTGAGCCGATCGTTTTGAACACATCGTCGCCGGTGAATAAAAAGGCGGCCAGCATATTTCTGATCTGTCTGACATCCATCTCGGGATAGGTCTGATTGATCTCGGTGATCAGATCGTTTTGGGGGTCTAGCTTGGTATTGGCCTGCTCATAGTAGCCCCAATCGACCCGGGCGCCGTAGTAGAACTCGCCCTCATCGGCTTTGAGCTGATCGGTCAAGATCTTGAGCAGGGTGGTCTTTCCGATGCCGTTGGGGCCGGCGATGCCTAAGACATCGCCTGAGAAGACATCGAAGCTGAGCTCGCTAAAGAGCGCTCGCTCGGAAAAAGCCTTGGCCAGACGGCGGACCTTTAGTACATCGTGGCCGGTGGTACGGCTCGGTTGGAAGCGAAGCTTCATCGAGCGATCGAGCCAAAGCGGCTTGTCAACGACCTCCATGCGAGCCAGCTTCTTCTCCCGGTCCCGGGCTCGGGCGGCAAATTTAGCGTTTTTATGCGATCGCTCTCGAAAGACTCGTAGCTTGTCTTCTTCGGCCTGTCTTTTTTTCAGGTAGCCGGCGTAGTCATGGGCCTGCTGCTCATAGCGGAGTCGCTTTTGTTCGACATAGCTTGAGTAGTTGCCCTCAAACCAGCTGCCTTGTCCGTTTTCCAGCTCATAGATGTGAGAAATCGTCCGGTCCAAAAAGACCCGGTCATGCGTGATGATGACGACCGCGCCGCGGTAGTTCTGCAGATAGTCTTCGAGCCAAGTGATGGCCTTGATATCGAGGTGATTGGTCGGCTCGTCCAGCAGCAGCACATCGTAGTCGCGGCTCAGCAGGTAGGCGAGCTCGAGCCGGGTGCGTTCACCTCCTGATAGCAGGGAGATCGACTTGGACTGCTCCTCAGGCGAAAAACCGAGGCCAACGAGGATGCCGCGGACCTTGGACTCGACCGCATAGCCATTGGCATCATCAAACGCCTGCTGGCGCTCACTGTAGCGGCTCTGCAGGTCGTCGTTATGCGGATCCCTAGCAATCTCGCTCGTCAGCCGGATCAGCTCATGCTGAAGATCGAGCAGGTCGCGGTAGGCCTCGAGGCAATAGTCGTAGACGGTGGCGTCGATGCGGCTTGTCGGCGGGGTCTGTTCGAGATAACCGATCGAGAGCTCCTTGGCCCGGTGGAGCTGGCCTGAGTCATATTTCAGCTCACCCGCCAGGATCTTCATCAGGGTAGACTTCCCGCTGCCGTTTCGGCCGATCAGACCGATCCGCTGATTGGTCTGGACCTCAAAATCGACCCCGCGAAGCACCGGGTCGATCAGGTAGCTTTTGGATAGATTGGCTGTTTGTAAAAGTATCATGGTTTTCTCCTGACTCTATTATAACGGAAGGAAATAGGGTATGATAATTATGAATAATTAGAAATATGTCTATCTTTATGTTTGACATTATATCGAAACTACCCTATAATTAAATTATTCACAAGAGAGAGGATACATAGATGACGAAAAGAGATATTTCAATGGCAGTGATCCGGCGCCTACCCAAGTACCATCGCTATCTGTCGGAGATGATGGAGCGGGGCGTCGATCGGATCTCCTCAAAGGAGTTGAGTGAGATCATCGGGTTTTCCGCGTCTCAGATTCGGCAGGACTTCAATAATTTCGGGGAGTTCGGTCAACAGGGCTATGGCTACAATGTCCAGGACCTCTTTCGCGAGATCAATACCATTATCGGACTCGACCATACATATTCGGTGATCATCATCGGAGCCGGTAATCTCGGTGGGGCGTTGGCCAACTACGGTTTCCAGGCACTGGGCTTTGACATCATCAGCCTGTTTGACAATGATCCGAAGAAGATCGGTAAGTCACTCAGTGATGTGGAGATCCGCGATATCAATATCCTGGAGACGTATATGTCGCAGCAGCCGATCGATATCGCGATCATCACCACTCCCGTCCATGTGGCCCAGGATATTGCCGACCGCTTGATCATCTCAGGCGTCCGAAGCATCTGGAACTTCACGCCCAAGGATCTGGTGGTGCCGGAGGATCTGATCGTAGAGAATGTCCACATGGTCGATTCACTGATGACCGTAGCCTATTTATTGAACGAAGCCGATGGCGCAGTATCATAAGGAACTGACCAAATGGATCAAGATCACCCTGGATAAGCTGTTCATGGAACAGTCCTTTGCCGATCCGTCAAGTCGCCTGTCAGCCGAGCAGATCTATCCGCTGCTTAAATTTCACGACGGTATGACCGAGGCTGACTTCCTACGACAAAACAAACGGCCCCGGGCCAAGAGCCGCCAGCTCCTCCAGGAGTATTTTCGCTCGGGTCTGATCGAGAAGGTGGCCGATCCGATCGATGCCAGGAAGCGCCGGCTCGTGCTGAGTGATAGCGGGCGATCGCTTCGGGAGCGGATCGAAGCGCTAGTCGATGACAAGATCGAGTTTTTGCTGAGGGATATGACGGTCAATGAAGAAGTGGCTGTGTTGAAATTCATCAGCCGGATCAATCAGCTGACGGTTGAGAAATATGAGATCAAATAGCAAAAAAGGCCTCTCGGAGGCCTTTTTAGGTGTGTTCCTTATTCTGCCGGAACCGGTGCGTCGACCGGGCAGACATTGGCGCAGCTGCCGCAATCGATGCAATCATCTTGATTGATCACATATTTGTCGTCGCCAGCGCTGATGCACTCAGTCGGGCACTCAGGCTCACATGCGCCGCAGGAAATGCAGGTATCTTGAATTACGTATGCCATATGTAGAACCTCCTCTTATTCTTTAAGTCACTTCAATTATAGTGCCCGCTTTTTTGTATAACAAGTAAAAATCCCAAGAAAACCGAATAGTCGGGTTAATAAGAATCATTCTCAATTAACATCGAGTGAGGGCTTGCAAAAAGATTAACCGAAATTGTTTCTAACCTTGAATGAATCAGACCGGAGTGATAAACTTGTGGTATCACATAGACTGTTAGGAGGCTTATCTTGGCAAACATCAACCCATTAGAAAGTGCTCAACTGCAGGTCAAACATGCTTGCGACCGTCTCGGGCTCGACCCGGCGGTCTATGAGTTACTGAAGGAACCCCAGCGCGTCATCGAAGTATCGATCCCGGTCAAGATGGACGATGGCACCCTCAAAACCTTTAAGGGCTATCGTTCCATGCACAATGATGCCATCGGACCCGGCAAGGGCGGCATTCGTTTCCATCCCGGCGTCAATCTCGATGAGGTCAAGGCACTCTCCATTTGGATGACCTTCAAATGCGGTGCTACCGGAACGCCCTATGGCGGTGGTAAGGGTGGTGTCACGGTCGATGCATTGTCTCTGTCTGACAATGAGCTGGAACAACTGGCTCGTGGTTACATTCGCGGTATGTATAAGTACCTCGGAGAAAAAATCGATGTCCCGGCACCCGATGTCGGTACCAGCGGCAAGGTCATGGCCTGGATGGTGGATGAATTCCAAAAACTGACCGGACATTTTGAGCTCGGCGTCATCACCGGAAAACCGGTCCCGTTCGGCGGTTCACTGGGACGCAACGAAGCCACCGGCTTTGGTGTGGCGGTGGTCGGTCGCGAAGCGGCTGCCAAATACGGCATCCAGCTAAACGGTGCCCGAGTGGCTGTCCAAGGCTTCGGTAATGTCGGACGCTTTACCGTCAAAAACTTCATGCGCCTGGGCGGCAAGGTCGTAGCCATCGCAGAATGGGAGCCCAAGGACGGCACCTATGCCATCTATAATGAAGACGGCTTTGATTTTGATGAGCTCTCGGCCTATATCGACGAGCACAAGAACCTCAAAGGCTTCCCCGGAGCCAAAGCCATGTCACTTGACGAATTCTGGGAACTGGAAGTCGATATCATGGTACCGGCAGCGCTGGAAAACGCCATCGATGTCAAGCAAGCGGAGGCCCTCAACTGCAAACTGGTCGTCGAAGCGGCCAATGGCCCGGTAACCCCGGCGGCCGATGAAGTCCTCAAGGAAAGAAACATCGCCCTCTCACCCGATATCCTCTCGAATGCCGGCGGCGTCATCGTCAGCTATTTCGAGTGGGTCCAAAACCTGGGAGGCTATTGGTGGAGTGAAGCCGAAGTCGAAGAAAAACAAGAGACCGCCATGGTCAATGCCTTCAATGATGTCTATCAGATCAAAGAAGACTTCGATGTCACCCTGCGAGAAGCCGCCTACCTGGTCTCGGTCAAAAAAGTCGCCGAGGTCATGAAGCTCAGAGGCTGGTACTAGAAGACTGTTTGAAAGGGGCGCCAAGCCCCTTTTTTTCATGTCCTAAAGCGCCAAGCCCCACCAATAAAGTGATGTTTAATTCCCGGCGAAATATGGTATTATATATAGTGGAGATAACGTAAAATGATGACGGGAACACTGGTAAACACGGCGGCGATCATCGCCGGCGGATTGATAGGCACTATCGGTAAGAAAGCCTTAAACGACAGCACCGCCCACACCATCCTCCAGGGCATAGGCCTGGTGGTGTTTTTAATTGGAACTCAAATGGCCTTGGAGGCAAGAGACGTTCTGATCGTCCTGATCGCCATCGTTCTCGGTGGCTTGATCGGCGAGCTCGGGCGGATCCATCACCATCTGGAGGTAATGGGGGAGCGCTTGGAGAAGCGCTTTAGCGGCCAACCGATCGCAGCCGGCTTTGTCACGGCTACCATCTTGTTTTGTATCGGCTCGATGAGTATCCTCGGTCCGATCCAAAGCGGAGTCGAGGGAGTGCATACCATCCTCTTTCTAAAATCAGTCATCGACTTTGTCGTGTCACTGGTCTTGGCCTCGACGATGGGCATCGGGGTGGCCTTGTCAGCTGTGAGTGTGCTGATCTTTCAAGGCACCTTTACGCTTCTGGCCGGCCTGCTCGATCCCTTTATCACACCGGAGATGCTGCGTGATATCAACGCCACCGGTGGCCTGTTGATCGTGGCCATCGCCATCAATATGTTCGTCCCCGGTAGGATCCGGACCGCCAATTTTCTACCGGCTGTCCTTCTCGTCATCGTCTATCACTTGATTCGCTAGGGCGTATCAAGTAGAATACTATCGGTAAACTAAGGAGGTAAGTGAGTATGATCAAACCGATCGGTAAAAGAGTCGTATTGAAAGAAATCGAAGCATCCGATACGACCACAAGCGGCCTCGTTCTGGCCGGTCAAAAAGAAGAGCACCAAATGGCAGAAGTGATTGCCGTGTCCGACAAGGTGAAATACCTTGAAGTCGGCCAGACAGTCTACTACAAAAAGTATGCCGGCACCAAGGTAAAATACGAGAACCAAGAATATCTCATCATTGAGACGGAAAACGTCATCGCCATCATTGAATAGGAGGATCCATGGCTAAAGATATCAAACATTCGCTCGACGCCCGAGGGCTGCTCGAGGGCGGCCTGAATAAGCTGGCCGATACAGTTAAAGTTACACTCGGACCCAAGGGTCGCAATGTCATTCTCGATCGGAAATTCGGTTCGCCGATGATCACCAATGACGGCGTCACTATCGCCCGAGAGATCGAACTCGAGGACGCCTTTGAGAACATGGGCGCCCAGCTGGTAAAAGAAGTCGCTACCAAGACAAACGATGTCGCCGGTGATGGCACCACGACAGCGACCGTATTGTCTCAGGCCATCGTCCGTGAAGGTCTTAAAAACGTCGCCGCCGGCGCCAATCCGATGCTGATCAAACGAGGCATCGAGCTGGCGACCGAAGCCGTCGTCAACAGCCTCAAAGAGCACTCGGTGCCGATGCAGCAAAGCGATGACATCGCCCACGTCGCCTCAAACTCCGCCGGCGATGAAGAGATCGGACACCTCATCTCAGGTGCAATGGACAAGGTCGGCCGTGACGGCGTCATCACCGTCGAAGAAAGCCGATCGATGCAGACCGAATTAGAGCTGGTCGAAGGAATGCAGTTTGAGCGAGGCTATGTCTCACCGTATATGGTCGATGACACCGAAAAGAAAACCAGCACCCTTGAGGATCCGCTGATCCTGGTGACCGATAAAAAGATCTCGACCAATGCCGACATCATCCCGATCCTGGAAAAGATCATGGAGAGCGGCCGCAAGCTGCTCATCATCGCCGAAGACCTCGAAGGTGAAGCCCTGACCACGATCGTCCTCAATAAGCTGCGCGGTGCCTTTGACATCGTAGCAGTCAAGGCCCCGGGCTATGGCGAGCGCCGTAAGGATATGCTCCAAGACATCGCCATCTTGACCGGTGCCACCTATATCTCGAGCGATCTGGGCTATGATATCAAAGAAGTCGAGCTCGACATGCTCGGTCAAGCCAAAAACGTCCAGGTGTCAAAAGAGACCACCATCATCAGTGACGGTATGGGCGATAAGTCAGAGATCGAAGCCCGCATCGGCGATATCAAGAATCAGATCGAGGACACGACGAGTGATTTCGATAAGGAAAAACTCCAAGAGCGCCTGGCGAAGCTGTCCGGCGGAGTCGCTGTCATCAAGGTCGGAGCCGCCACCGAGACCGAGATGAAGGAAAAGAAACTGCGGATCGAAGACGCTCTAAACGCCACCCGAGCAGCCGTTGAAGAAGGCATCGTCGTCGGCGGAGGCGTAGCCTATATCCGCACGCAAGATGATGTCATGAAGGTGGCAGAAGAGCTCGAAGGCGATATCAAGACCGGCGCTCTGATCATCCACCGGGCGCTCGAAGAGCCGCTGCGCCAGATCGTCAAAAACTGCGGTCTTGAAGACGGCGTCATCCTGGAGCATGTCCGCCGGGAAAAAGACAATGTCGGCTTCAATGCCATGACTGAAAAATACGAAGACCTGGTCCAATCGGGCATCGTCGATCCGACCAAGGTCACCCGTTCGGCCATCCAAAACGCCGCCAGCATCTCAGGCCTGTTCCTGACGACTGAGGCGGCCGTGGTCGATATCCCGCAAGAAGAACCCCCCATGCCGCCGATGGGTGGCGGAATGGGCATGATGTAGCCTAAAAGAAGAGGAGTCTCAAGCCGAGGCTCCTTTTTTAGTGGAATATTAAAAAATATTTTTTAAATCGCTCAAGGCTTGCAACGGCGGGACCGAATCCACCCGAGAAAAAGTAGAAGCCGGTTTTTTTGTTTGAGCAAAACCCGTCCGGGGCATAATGTGAGTGTAGGGATCAACCAGATAACTTTTAGGAGGACACGATGAACAGAGATCCTGATATGAAAGACCGCGTCGACCATATGGGCGATAAGGTTGAAAACAAGTTTGACCAAGCCAAGGGCTGGATGAAAGAAAAATGGGGTTGGCTGACCGACGACGACTTCCTGGAAATGGAAGGTAAAGCCGAAAAGATCAAAGCCAAAGTCAAAGATCACTACGGCGATGCCAAGTGGGAAGCTGAATACGACGAATTCACTCGCGAGTACCCCGAATACAAATAAAAATGTGCTAAACAAAAGCTAAGGGATCCTCTCATTGGGATCCCTTTTTTCTAGCCTATATTTTGGGTTCGATCGTTTGCTCGGCGAGGGCTTTTCGCCGCTCCTGGCGCATGATGCCGACATTGGCGATGTAGACCCCGCCGACGACTAAGGCGGCCGCTAGGATCTGGCCGATGCCAAATGGCTCTTTTAGGATCAGGACCGAGGCACTGAGGGTGATGATGGTCGACACCCCGCCCCAGGTGGACGATTGGTTCGGTCCCAGGAGCTCCAGCGCCCGGTTGGAAGCGAAAAAGGCAATGACCGAGCTTCCCAGAGCCAGGTAGGCCAGGGTGCCAAGAAAAGCCATATCCCGAAACGGCAGGCTGAGAAACAGCCCGAGACTGCCGCCCAAGCTGTGTTCGATCAGGGCCATCGGAAAGAATACCCCGGCGGCCACCGCCATCATGGTATACGTTTTTTCCAGCGTCGAAAAGGTCGTCTCCTGGATCAATCGGACGGCAAACAGAGCGTAGGCGAAGACCGCCGTGATCAGCGCCAGATAGCCCACGATATGAAGCGAGGCCGAAAGCGATTGGGAGAGCACAATCAAAAAGATACCGACGGTGGAGGTGCCGATCCCGATCATCTGATAAAGGGTCGGTTTTTCTTTGAGGATGATCGCTGAGAGGGCCAGTGTCGCCACCGGGATCGTTGCGATCACGATGCCTGATTCGGAAGCGGTCGTCAACCGGATACCAAAGGTCTCGGCGATAAAATAGATCACCGGGTACAAAAACACCAGGCGCAGAAGCGCCCGGATGTCCTTGCCGCGATAATCCACTCGAATGATCCCAAACCGGCGCATCAGCTCCATGACGATAAAGGCGACCAGAAAGCGCCAACCAATGATGGTCATGGGCGAATAATAGTTGGAGATATTCTTGGTAAAGACATAGCTCAGACCATAGATGATGGCCGCCAGCATCGAGTACAGGCTGCCCCGAATAAAGGGGCTAAGCGATGGTTTCTTGGTATTGGAGTTGATAGAGATCATAGTAGAGACCCTCATTGGCCAGGAGTTGTTCATGGGTACCGCGTTCATAGATCTCGCCCTTATGGACGACAATGATTTGATCGGCGTTTTGGATGGTCGAGAGACGGTGAGCCACGACAAAGGTCGTTCGGTTTTTGACGACCTTGCTGATGGCGTCTTGGATCAGCAGCTCCGTCTCGGTATCGATATTCGAAGTGGCTTCGTCCAGGATCAAGATATCCGGGTCGTGCACGATCGCCCGGGCAAAGCTCAGCAGCTGACGCTCGCCTTGGCTGAAGGTGGCTCCGCCCTCGGTCACCGGCTGATCGAGCCCGTTGGGGAAGCGCTTGATGATCCGGTCGGCATTGACGAACTCGGCCGCCTGCATGACGGCTTCATCCGTGATCCCGGGGGTCAGCAGCTTGATATTGTTTCGGATATCACCGCTGAACAGGTAGACGTCTTGGAGGACCGGCGATATCTTTTGACGCAGCTCATGCTTATCGTAGTCTCGGATATCGATGCCATCGATCAGGATCTGTCCCTGATCGACGTCATAGAGCCTAGTCAGGAGATTGATGATGGTGCTCTTACCGGAGCCGGTCGCTCCGACAAAGGCGATCGTTTGACCGGCCTTGGCCGTGAACGAGACATTCTTTAGGATCGGTTCATCCGCGACATAGGAGAAATCGACATTTCGGAATTCGACATCTCCCTTCAATTCCGTCACCGGCAGGCTCTTGGTATTCTTGACCCCCTCGTCTTGTTGAAACAGCAGGAAGATCCGCTCGATCGAGGTCATGGCCGACTGCATGATATTGAACTTCTCGGCCAGCTCCATGATCGGATTGAACAGCTGCTTGAGGTAGAGCGTATAGGCGACGAGTACCCCGACCTCGATCTGTCGACCCAGGACTCTTGAGCCGCCATACCACAGCACGAGGATAAGTGCTGCATAGTAGAGCAGGTTTAGCAGGGGACGAAACACCGCATAGACATAGAGCTCTTTTAGCGAGGCCTCGCGGTATTCGGTATTGGTCTCATCGAAGCGGCGGATGAAGCTCTCCTCCTGGTTAAAGATCTGGATGGTCTTCATGCCCATAAAGTTTTCATTGAGGTTGGTGTTGATCTTGGTAAGCTTAAGTCGGACCAGCCGATAGGCCTTGCGGATCTCCTTGCGAAAGATCAGCGTCGAGATCGCCATAATCGGCAGGACCGAAAAGCTGACCAGTGCCAAGCGCCAATCGAGCACCAGCATCATGACCATGCTGCCGCCGACGATCGCCACATCACTTAAGAAGGTGACGACGACCTCGGTGTAGAGTTGATTGATATTGTCGAGATCATTGGTCATCCGGGTGACGAGTCGTCCGACCGGATTGTTCTCATAGAAGCGCAGGTCCATCTTCTCCAGGTGTTGGAACAGATCGCTCCGGATCTGATAGATGACCTTTTCACCGACGAAGTTGAGCACGATCTGCTGGAAGTAGGTGGCGGCAAAGGCGGCCAGGACCACGGCCAGCAGGATGAAGCCGTAGCGCATGATGGAATTGATTTTATATGTCCTTAGGCCATCGAGCTCGCCGGGGCTCAGCTGATGGCTGCCATCAGCGGTGATGATCGTCTCGGTCTCGAGCCGCGGGCTGTCGGCCGAACGGTCGAAGCGGTAGCTGGTATCACCGGCGACAAAGCCGCCGGATGATTCTGTCAGACCGACCGAATCGGTCGTCAGATAGTCGTCGATGATATTTTTGATCAGGTAGGGGCGATACAGGTCGGCCCCGGTGCTGAGAAGCAGCAGCAGCGAAGCCAGAACGAGCAACCAAAAGTATTTCTTGGTATAGACCCATAGCTTCTGCATCAGCTTTAAATCAAAGGTTTTCTCAATGGTTTGTTCTTGGAAACGATCCATTAGACCACCTCCTGGATTTTTTCTTCGAGTTGTTGTTTTAGGAAGATCTGATAGTAGTTACCTTGAAGCGCCATCAGCTCTTCATGGGTGCCGCGCTCGAGGATGCGACCCTCGTCCATAAACACGATCTGATCCATCTTCTTAAGCGTCGAGACGCGGTGGGAGATGACGATCGTCGTCCGACCGGCCAGCTCCTCTTCGATATGGCGCAGGATCGAGTCCTCGGTCTTGGTATCGACGGCGCTCAGGGCGTCATCGAGGATCATGATATCGGGGCTCTTATACAGCAGACGGGCGATGCTGGTCCGCTGCTTCTGACCGCCCGAGAGATTGACGCCGCGCTCACCCAGATAGGTGTCATAGCCCAGCGGAAACTCCTCGATCTCTTGATGGATCTGAGCCGTCTTTGAGGCCTCGAGCATTCTGGCCTCATCCACCTGATCGGTCGTAAAGGCGATATTGTTTTTGATCTTGGTCGAGAACAGGAAGTGGTCCTGCACGACCGCTCCCACCATATCACGGGTATCCTCGATCGAGATCTGATTGATATCCTGACCGCCGATAAAGATGGTATTGTTCGGGATATTGTAGAGCCGAAGCAGCAGCGAAGTCAGCGTGCTCTTGCCCGAAGCCGTCCGACCGATAATGCCAAGGCTCGAGCCGGAGGGCACATCGAGCGATACATCGACCAAGGAGGGCTGGAGCGCTCCGGGATAGGTGAAGGTCAGATCCTTGATCCGGATGCTTCGGTTGATCGGATCCGCCGAATCGGCCACATCGTGCAGGTCGGACGTTTGATCGAACAGGGCATTGAGTCGGCCGATCGAGGCGGCTCCTCGCTGGATGAGATTCGTGAAGAAGCCAAAGGCCATCATCGGCCAGACGAACATATCGAGATAGGTGATAAAGGCGACGAATTCTCCGACCGTGATATGACCGTTTAGGACAAACCGGGTCCCAAACATGATCCCCAGGATCCCCGAGACGCTGCCGATAAAGCGGACCAGCGGTCGCATCAGGGAGTTGGTCTTGGCCAGGGACATGTTCCGTTCATAGTTCAACTGGTTCTTCTCATTGAAATCACGCAGGTCGTGCTCCTCTTGAGCAAAGCTCTTGATGACTCGGATCCCGGCAAAGGATTCCTGGACCTTATCACTCAGGATCGAGAAGCCCTCCTGGACCAGGGTGAACTTGCGGTGGATGATCCGGCCCATATAGAAGACGACCAGTGCGATCAGAGGCATCGGCGCCAAGGCGATCAGGGTCAGCTTCCAGTCGATCGTGATAAACATCAAGATGATCGTCGTGATCGAGATGAACAAGGCATCGACGCTCATGATGATGCCGCCCGAGGAGGCAAAGCGGACCGTTCGGATATCATTGGTGGCATGAGCCATCAGATCCCCGGTCTTATTCTCATGGTAGAATTTTCGCGGCAGCCATGACAGATGATTGAACAGCTTCGAGCGGATCCAGGCCTCAAAATAAACGGCCGTCCAGGTAATCATGACCCGCCATAGGAAGCGGCTGATGGCGATCCCCAGGGCCAGTAGACCGATCACGAGGGCGATCCGGTGGATATCACTCATACCGGCCGAGCCGGCTAGCAGCGAATCAGTAAAGCGGCGCAATACCTGCGGTACGATCAGCTGAAAAACATCGACCAACAGCAGGATGATGACGCCGACGACATAGCGCCAGATATTTCGTTTCAGAAATTCCGAATAGTGTTTTAACATAGTTCCTCCAAAACAAAAGCTGTCATATCAGGCGTCATTTCGCCCCTCCGCTCAGGTCCAGATCGTCACTCAGCTCCAAGAGCATCCGGTTGAAGTGCTCCCGGTTGATCCGGTAGCGGGCTCTCTCGCCGTCCAGGTCGATCTTGACCAGGCTGTCCTTTAAGAGTGTTCGGAAGTGATAGGTGATATTGGGGGCGGTCACCCCCAGCTCATCCGCCAGTTGTTTATTGGTATAGTCCCCCTTGACGAGCAGCATCAGCATCTCGTAGCGGGTCGGATCACTTAAATTTTTAAAAAAGTCCGATTTTTGCTTGGTATCGAATTGGCGTTTGCGCCGGATCGAGTCGGCCATATCGATGCCCAGGGCCACCTGGACCCGGTCGTTGAAGGTGAACAGTCCGGCCGAATAGGGCTGAAAGATGGTCGGCACGATCTCGATGGCGCCAAATCGACTGAGATCCTGCGTGAAAGTCTCCTCGATCAGCTGGAAGTCGGCGATGATCTCGTCATCACCAAGCTGCTCGAGTCTCTCTTGATAGGTCGATTCGAGTGGCTGATAGAAGGCTCCGAGGGCGTCGAAGACCTCATCTAACCGATCGATCATGCGCAGCAGGTAGGTTTTGGGATCGGTAAAGATCATCAGACCGATCCATTTCTCCCGGTCATCGAAGCTGCTCTCTCGCAGGACGGTCTGGATGCTGTTGAGGTCGCGTCCCGGGTAGGGCAGCTCCAGATGAAGGCATAATCGCTGAAGGTATTGCTCATCATCGAAGTCCGTGATATATCGTCTGGCAGCCGTTAGATAGTCCGCGGGCGTCATGACATCGGCCGGCAGTTGGCGCAGCAGGCCAAAAAAGAGAAAGCGATCGGCGATCCGAAAATCGAGCAGGCCGTCGGCCAGATCCGGGACCGAGCGCCGAAGCTCTTCGACTCGTTCGATCACCTCCGGGCGGTAGCTTTCTTCTGTCATATGATGGATATTGGCCGGCAGAAAGGCCGCCATCGTCAGATAATCATGCAGTTTTGTTTTCTTACGATTGACCAGATATTTCATGTGCTTCCTCCAACGGAGCGGCGGGTGTTCTAAGCCAGATCAGTCCGATCAGCCCGATCAAGCTCAGACCGGTGCCGATAAACAGCCAATCGGCCGAGAAATGATCGAACAACACGCCAAAGAGTAGAATGCTGAGCGGTGTGAGGCCGGTGGCCAGGGTGGCAAACAGCGTAAAGACCCGTCCCTTGTAGTCGTCCTCGATCGCCTTTTGCAGATAGCTCATCATCGGGATATTGACGAGCGAGGCGACCACACCCGACAAAAGCATCACGACAAAGAAATAATAGAAGACGGCTGTGGTGGTAAAGCCGAGCAGGCCCGGCAGTCCCTTCAGGGCCAACAGTAGGCCCATCGCCATCGCGACGCCATACAATAAGATGATCGGACGTTTGGCTTCATAGTCGATCAAGCCATAGACGAGTGAGGCCGCGAGCACCCCGATCGAGGCGGCCATCATGACCAGGCCATACTGGGCGTCACTCAGTCGGAACAGGTTGATGAGGACCTGGGGCACGCCGACCGATTGGGACGTCAATAAGAAATTGACCAGCATCGCCACCAAGGCCATCCGGATCAGATCCGGCCGGGTCTTGATATAGCCAAAGCCCTGGACGAAGGTCTGCCAGACGCCGCCGGATGATGATTCACTGACGGAGCGGGCCTTGGGGTTGAACTCAAAGTCGATCGACAGATTGATCAGGAGCGCGATCAGCTCAAAGCTGGCTACCAAAAGGATATAGACCGGCATGCGAAGGATGGCATACAAGGCGGCTCCAAGGATGGGTGAGATGATGCCGGCGACCGATTGAAAGCCGCTGATAAACGATTGCAACCGATTGATCTGCTCATCATAGACGATGCCGCGAACAGCCGCCATGAAGGCGGCGCTAAAGAAGCTGTCGGCGATCTTTAGGCTGATAAGCACCGGGATGACGAGTAGCAGGATCGACTCGACTCGATCAAACAGAGCGGCAAACAGGATCAGTGCCACGATCGAGCTGATCTGGGCCCAGGCGACGATCACTTTTCGGTTGTAGCGATCGACCATATGACCGATCAGCGGTGTGAAGACGATCGACACCAGTGGGGAGATGATCATCGTCATGGCAAACGAGAGGGATGAGCCGGTGGCTCGCAGGATATACAGGGCGACCCCGAACTGCAGCACACCAGAGCCGATCAGTCCAAACAGCAAGGCCATGATCGTCTTTATAAATTGTCTATTTGCGTTCATAATCATTCCAATCTATCGGTATTTGTCTGGCCATATACCATATTAAATGACTATTTAATCAGTGTCAATTTACGTTTAAGATACATCTTGCCCGGGCGACTGTTTTTTTAGCTCGGCTTGCTTGACCGCCCATATATGAAGTGATAATCTTAGGTAATAACTCGTATAAGTTTTCTGTCATGGCGAAAACGTTTCTACAGGAGAGCCGATCTCCTACTATGAGGGAGGAAGAATGAAAATCAGAGAAGCACTCACCTATGACGACGTGTTGCTCGTTCCACAGCATAGCGCCGTCACACCGGATCGGGTCCGTTTGCACACCCGTTTGACCAAGAATATCGAATTGAAGATCCCGCTGATTTCCAGTGGTATGGATACAGTCACTGAATCGCAGATGGCAGTTGAGATGGCTCGCCACGGCGGCATCGGGATCATTCATAAGAATATGTCGATCGAGCATCAGGCGATGGAGGTCGATCGGGTCAAACGCTCAGAGCATGGTGTCATTACGGATCCTTTTTATTTATCGCCCGAGCATCTGGTCCAAGACGCCAATGAACTGATGGCTCGTTATCGCATCTCCGGTGTGCCGGTGGTCGATGAGCAGATGAAGCTCCTCGGCATCATCACCAACCGTGATATCCGCTTCGAACCGGATATGGCTAAGAAGATCGATGAGGTCATGACAAAGGATCAGCTCATCACGGCCAAGCCCGGGATCACTCTGGCGGAGGCTGAGGAGATCCTGCGTCAGCATAAGGTCGAGAAATTGCTCTTGGTCGATGATGACTTTACCCTTAAGGGTCTGATCACGATCAAGGACATCCAAAAGGTCGTCCTCTATCCCGATCGGGCCACCGATGCCCAGGGGAGACTGCTCGCCGGGGCGGCCATCGGCATCTCATCGGATATGGCCGACCGGGTCAAAGCGCTCGTCAAGGCCCAGGTCGATGTGCTGGTGCTCGATTCGGCGCATGGTCACTCGGACAATGTCCTGGACAAGCTTCGCTGGTTAAAGGATAACTATCCTCAAATCGAGGTGATCGCCGGTAACATTGCCACTGCCAAGGCGGCTGAGGCATTGATCGAAGCCGGAGCCGACGCCCTAAAGGTCGGGATCGGTCCCGGGGCGATCTGTACCACCCGGGTGGTAGCCGGTGTCGGTGTGCCGCAGCTGACCGCCATCATGGATGTGGCGGCGGTGGCAGCGAAGCACGGCGTGCCGCTGATCGCCGATGGCGGCATCAAATACTCGGGTGATATCGTCAAAGCCCTGGCGGCCGGAGCCTCGAGTGTCATGCTGGGCTCAGTCCTGGCCGGGACAGAAGAAAGCCCGGGTGAACGGGTGATCTATAAGGGCCGAAGCTTTAAAAACTACCGTGGGATGGGATCGGTGGCGGCCATGGAGGCCGGCTCAAAGGATCGCTATTTCCAAAACGATACCAAAAAGTATGTGCCGGAGGGCGTTGAGGCCAGAGTGCCCTATCGCGGCTTTTTAAAGGATGTGGTCTATCAGCTCCTGGGCGGCCTCCGCTCAGGCATGGGCTATTGTGGGGCTGATTGTCTGATGGCCCTTCAGGAGCGGGCCGAGTTCGTCAAGATCACCGGGGCCGGTCTGGCGGAGAATCATCCCCACGATGTCCAGATCACGGTCGAACCGCCCAACTATTCGGATT
The DNA here is from genome assembly GCA_012838225.1 of Tissierellia bacterium. Classification (GTDB taxonomy): domain Bacteria; phylum Bacillota; class Clostridia; order Peptostreptococcales; family Acidaminobacteraceae; genus DUPT01. The sequence goes on along the minus strand of DUPT01000035.1, from coordinate 1,648 downwards.
ATAGAGGTAATCATGATAGCGATAATTGATTTTGGCGGCCAATACGTTCAACTGATCGCCCGGCGCATCCGTGAAGCCGGAGTCTATTCGGAGATCTTTTCGTATGATCAGCCGCTAAGTGAGATACTGAAAGTCAATCCCCGGGGGATCGTCTTCACCGGTGGACCAGCCTCGGTCACAGAGGAGGGTGCACCATCGATCGATCCGGCGATCTATGATCTGGGCATCCCGATCCTCGGCATCTGCTATGGCATGCAGCGGATGGCCAAAGATCTGGGCGGTCAGGTGGCACACTCCGAAAAGCGAGAGTATGGGAAAACCGTCATCACTCTGGATCGGTCCAATCGGCTGCTTCAGGGCCTAGCTGAGTCGGGGGATTGTTGGATGAGCCATACCTATTATGTCGATCAGCTGCCGGAGGGCTTTGAGGGGATCGCTCAGAGTCGACATACCCCCTATGCCGCTATGGCCAATGAAGCCAAGCAGCTCTATGCCGTACAATTTCATCCCGAGGTCGAGCATACCGAGTTCGGGCGTGAGTTGATCGATAACTTTTTGTTTGAGGTCATTGGCCATGAGAGGGATTGGTCGATGGCTGACTTTGCCCAGGAGAAGATCAGGCAGATTAGACAGCTCGTCGGGGACAAGCAGGTCCTGTGTGCCCTATCGGGTGGGGTCGATTCGTCGGTGGCGGCAGTCCTCGTCCATCAGGCGATCGGTCAACAGCTCACCTGCATCTTTGTCGACCATGGTCTGTTAAGACAAAATGAAGCGGCTGAAGTCATGCATCACTATGGGGAAGCCTTTCAGATGAATATCAAAAAGATCGATGCCGAGGAGAGATTTCTCACGAAACTAAAGGGTGTCACTGACCCCGAAACCAAGCGCAAGATCATCGGCACCGAGTTTATCCGAGTGTTTGAGGAGGAGGCCAATAAGATCGAGGATGTGGCCTTCTTAGTCCAGGGAACGATCTATCCGGATGTAGTCGAGTCCGGTACGAAGACCTCGGCCACCATCAAGAGTCACCACAATGTCGGCGGACTGCCCAAGGACATGACCTTTGAATTGATCGAGCCATTAAGAGAGTTGTTCAAAGACGAGGTCAGAGCCGTCGGTGAAGAGCTCGGCATCCCGCACCATCTGGTGTGGCGTCAACCGTTTCCGGGACCGGGTCTGGCCATTCGTGTGATCGGCGACTTGACCAAACAAAAGCTCGATCGACTTAGACAGGCCGACTGGATCTTCCGAGAAGAAATCGCCCGGCATCAACTCGACGAAGTCATCTGGCAATACTTCGCCGTCTTGACCAATATCCAATCCGTCGGTGTGATGGGGGATGAGCGGACCTATTCAAACACCATCGCCCTCAGAGCCGTCCTCAGCACCGATGGCATGACCAGTGACTGGGCCAGGATCCCACATGATATCTTAGATATCGTATCCCGACGAATCGTTAATGAGGTCAGAGACGTCAACCGGGTAGTCTATGACATCACCTCAAAACCGCCGGCAACGATTGAGTGGGAATAGCAGTTAAAAACCCTGAGACCATTGATATAACTTGGTTTCAGGGTTTGCTTTTTGGTGACCGTACTAAAAGCGTACTACAGGTCCTTTTGTAATTATTCAATTGGACTATCTGGTT